>CAZHWL010000001.1:0-30456 GCA_964536035.1 uncultured Candidatus Bathyarchaeia archaeon
TCTGTTCCAAACTCTTTTATATTGTCTTTAAGTAGCTTTATTTGGCTACAAGAGTATGTTACTTAATTCACCCAATTTTCGACAACATCGAACTGGTCCGTATACTTCGACCCAAGATTCAGAAGCCTCCTCACATGCAAGCCTCACTGTGAAACCATCATTTCAAAAACTCTTCATGCCTTGAAGCCTCACCATCTAAGGATCGATGAGAAATTGATTAAAACCGTCGGTTTAGTCGCTCGGTATGACAAAAAGAAGGCTATGGAGCTTGCTGAAGGCCTCACAGAATATCTGAGAAGCCATGATGTGAAAGTCTACATCGAAGACACGCTTAGCAAGAAAGTGAAGGCAAAAGCAGAGTTTGTTCCACTTGAGCGAATGAAAACCGACCTCATAATAACAATGGGCGGAGACGGCACGATCCTGAGAACCAGCGTCAAGATCCCAAAGCCTGAACCGCCGATACTGGCAATAAACATGGGGGTCAGAGGCTTCCTCACGGAAATCGAGCCGAAGCAAGCCTTCGAAGCGGTAGACAAGTGCCTGAAAGGAGAATACCGCTTGGAGAAATGCATGAAGCTCGCCGCCACTGCAGACGGCAAAGTTTTTCCAGACGCGCTCAACGAAGTTGTAGTCACACATGATGAACCTGCAAAGCTGCTTTACATGCGAATTCTGAAAGACAAAGAACCCATCCTCACATGCGAAGCAGACACACTCATAATATCCACGCAAACAGGCTCAACAGGCTACTCACTGTCCGCAAGAGGCCCAGTCTTGGACCCAGAAGTCGCCGCATTTGTCCTCACACCCATATGCCCGCTGACCGACTTCCACCCAGTCGTTGTTCCAGCAGACACAAAACTAACTGTTCAAGTAGAACGACCAAAAAAGATGCTCGTGCTCATCGATGGCCGATACAGCCAGCTCGTAAGGGCTAAACTTCCAAGCGTAACCGTAACACGATCAAAACATGAAGCCTCATTCATAAGATTTGGAGAGAACTTCTACACTCGATTGAGAAGCAGACTCCTCTTTAAGGGAATGGGGTGAAAGATTGGCGGAAGAACCTGCGAGAAAGGTCACAATACTGGACACGTCTGCCTTCATAGCAGGCTTCGACCCATTCTCAATAGGCGGCGAACAGTACACCGTGCCTCTTGTCAAGGACGAAATAGCCGAGAAATCGATGCCCAGCGTCAGACTGGAAGCAGCTGTGGAAAATGGAAAACTGAGAATAAGGACACCGAACGACTTGTTCTTGAGCAAAGTAAAAACTGCTGCGACACAAGTGGGCGACACACTGTTCTTGTCAGAAACAGACCTGCAACTGCTTGCGCTAGCTTTAGAACTGAAGACAGGCGGCTACTCACCCCTGATCATCACAGATGACTACTCAATACAAAATGTTGCTAACCAAATGGGCATCGAGTTCGCTTCGCTGGCAACTTTTGGCATACGCCGCCGCTGGCAATGGATAAGATACTGCCCAGCTTGCCACAAGCAGTACCCAACAGACAGCAACATCAGGAAATGCCAAGTCTGTGGCACAGAATTGAAACGAAAGCCTCAAAAAAAGAGCAGCCTACATTAGGGGCATTCCCAAAAACCCTAAGGCAAACGTCAATTGGTGATAAATCATGAGCGCGGAAGAAAAGAAAACGACATACTTCAGTGAACCGGGAAATCAGAACACGGACACTTTACTGAAGACAGCCAAAGAATATGCTTCGAAAGAGAAGATCACAGACGTAATTGTTGCCTCAACCACAGGTGAGACCGGAGCCAAAGCCGCCAAACTGTTCAAAGACTGTAATGTTGTTGTCGTCACTCATGCTTTCGGTTTTCAAGAACCCGGTAAAACAGAACTGAAGGAAGAGTACAGACAGGAGATACTGGCAAGTGGCGCCAAAATCTTCACTGGCACTCACGCGTTGAGCAGTGCAGAAAGGGCGATACGGAAGGACTTTGGCACAATACAGCCTTTAGAGCTTATAGCCAATACACTTAGGTTGATGGGAGAAGGAACCAAGGTCTGCGTTGAAATAACGTTGATGGCGGCAGACGCTGGACTGATCCCTGTAGACAGAGACGTTGTCGCCATAGGCGGGACAGGCAAAGGCGCAGACACCGCGCTCAGAATACATCCATCTCACGCGGCCAAATTCTTTGCGCTGAGAATAAGAGAGGTAATAGCGAAACCAAGCAACTTTTAGACATCAAGTAGCCAGTCGCGCTTTCATAGAATCTTTATTAGAAACACTCACCAAAGAGGATAGGCTCTTTCCAATTATGGAGGCGGAAACTATTGAGACTAGTAGAGAGGTTGAAGACAGAATTCTCGTTTTTCAGAGGCAACTACCTCATACTAGTCATGAGCTGGATACTGATGGATTTCGGCAACGAACTGCCAGGAACCTATTACCCGGACTACGTGACTGGACAATTAGGCGGAAGCGCCACCATCTTAGGCATGATAATGTTCGTCTCAATGATCTCGCTGGCCTCTGTCCAGTTTCTAGGCGGATACCTCGCAGACAAATACGGCAGACGCGTACTCGTCTCAACACTAACCTTCGGCGTCGCCTTCTCATACATCTTCTTTGCAGCAGCCCCCAGCTGGCACTACATAATGCTCGGAGCCGCCGTGCAAAACATTTGTCTACTTTACCAACCTGCTTTGTTCGCTTTAATGTCCGACTCTGTACCTCCTGAAAAACGAGGAATGGGTTTCTCCATATTGAACTTGATAATGAGCGTATCAACAACACCAGGCCCATTAGTAGCGCTCATGCTTGTGGCAACATACGGTCCTAACTGGGGCATGAGGATAGCATACATGATCGTTATGATACTTTACGTCTCTGCAGCTATAGTTCGACTGAAACTCAAGGAAAGCATAAAGAACCCCGAAAAAATCAGCATAAGAGCAGCACTTCGCGCCTATCCTCAAGCCTTTAAAGAGGGTCTACGCGTCTGGAAAGTGGTGCCCGCCTCGACGCGATTTCTGTTCTTTTCTGAACTCATAATGCGGTTTGCATTAGCTTTGACCCAGGTATTATTCTTGGTCTACGCGTTCAATGTGCTTCAAATCGGAGGAGGCCCTGCTCTTGACCCAGACTTTCAAACGGCGCGCATCAGATGGGGTTACATCATGACGGCACTGTTCATGTGCATGATATTTGCGTCTTTTCCTGTGGGAAAGCTTCTTGACAAAATAGGCAGAAAAATCCCGCTCATACTGTCAGGTGTGTTAACCATTCCAGCGACCTTGCTGTTTGTCTACGGAAACTACGTGACCGTTTTTGTAGCCATGCCTCTGGTCGGTTTCGCAATGCTGCTCGGATTTTCCTCCTACCTAACACTGTTTGCAGATCTGATTCCGCAGGAACAACGTGGAAAAGCTACGGGTTCACTGAATTTCTTTGCCAATATCTTCATGGCCATCGGCGGGGCAACAGGAGGCTTCCTCTATGACGCTACCACACCACAGTTCCCGTTCCTTCTATCAATCGTCTTGGTAATTCCATCAACTGCCTTGCTGTACTTTGTGCGTGAGCCCAAACCTGAAGAGCGTCAAGTCTAAATCGACGCTTTTTGAGCGAGTGAAAATGTTAAATGTCTTCGCTATCTCGTTTGCTGAAGTAAGCTATGTCTCTGTTCTCAGTGTAACCGCAGTGTTTGAACAGGTGCTTTGAGACCAAGTTATCTTCTTCAATCAACGCGCAGAACAGCTTCAAGCCTCGGTTTCCAAAAATCTTTTCCGCCTCAGCAATCAGAACACGTGCGACCCCGCGCCGCCTGTACTCAGGATCTACTGCTAAACGGTTGATCCAGCCCTTTCGCAGGTCACAACTGAGAACCGCCATGCCAATCAAGTTGTCATCTTCAAAGGCTCCTACAAAAAAATCAGGGTTTGCCGCCATCTCAGCGGCTATTGCCTCTTGACTGTCTCTTCCATGTGGCTTGAAAGGCAGCTTGGCTTTCGTCCACAGACTCGTTATAGCTTCATAGTCGTCTATCGTAAGTTTTCGAAGTTCCACGCAGATACGCGGCTTAAGCTTCTTTTTCGACTTCCTTTATTGAAGTCTCAAGTATGTTCAAAGCTGAGTCAACTAGTTCTCTGGTGATTACCAGTGGCGGCGCGATTCTGATCGTTGAAGCTCCGCATGTGATAACGTTGACGCCACGTTTCCACGATCGCATCATGATCTCGCTAGCTTTCTGAGGAGCTGGTTTCTTGCTATCCTTGTTCTCCACTATTTCGACGCCGATCATCAAGCCTTTTCCTCTGACGTCGCCTATGATTTCACTCTTGTCTTTCAGTTCGCCGAACCTCTTCATGATGTAGGCGCCTTGCTTGGTCGCGTTGTCAAGAAGCTTCTCTTCCTGTATCGCGTCTATGACAGCGCTTGCTGCGACGCATGAGAGCGGGTTTCCGCCGAAAGTGCTTGCGTGTGAACCTGGAACCCAGTCCATCACTTTGGATTTGGCAATTGTTGCGCCTAAAGGCATGCCTGATGCAAGTCCTTTTGCGCTACAAACAATGTCCGGCTCAACACCCCAGTGTTCGATAGCCCACCACTTCCCTGTTCTGCCAACTCCTGCTTGAACCTCGTCCACGATAAATAGCATACCGTACTTGTCAGTGATCTTCTTTAGACGCTGGAAGTATTCTGGAGGTGGGACAACGTAGCCGCCCTCGCCCTGTATTGGCTCCACCAATATCGCAGCGGTGTCTTCGGGCGGCACATACTTCTGCAAAACATATTCATCAATGAAGTCAACGCACCAGTAGTGGCAACTTGGATAGCTCAGCTTGAACGGGCAACGGTAGCAGTACGGGTAAGGCACGTGAGTGACTCCAGGCATCAGCGGGAAGAAGTAGCGTTTCTGAGTAAGTTTGCTTGCAGTGAATGAAAGAGCGCCGATCGTGCGGCCGTGAAAGGCGCTGATGAACCCGATGAACAGTTGTCTGCGGCTGTGCCACTTGGCAATTTTGATGGCTCCTTCAACGGCTTCAGCTCCGCTGTTGCCGAAGTAGACTTTCTTGTCAGGTGATCCGGGAGTGATCTGGGCAAGCCTTTCAGCTAACTCGATGACTTCTCGGTAGTAAAAGTCCGTGTTGGAGTAGTGCAAGAAGCGGTCGCACTGGTTTTTTATGGCCGACACAACCTTTGGATGATTGTGTCCGACGTTCATGCACACTAGCCCTGAGTTGAAGTCTATGAACTCGTTTCCATCAACGTCCTTGACTATGCAGCCTTTTCCTGATTCAACGACAAGCGGATAAAACCGTCCATAGGATGGCGATATCAGTTGTTCGTCTTTCTTGACAAGTTCTCTTGCTTTAGGTCCTGGCGGCGTAACTACAATCTTCGGGTAATTGCTCATGTCACATCACCGATTGGAGATTACGGTTAGAAAAGACGGTTTTATATAGCTACCGATGTGTCTCCGTTGAAAAGAAACATGAACAACTGGAATGATAGCAACACGTAACCTATCGACAGACACACTTTGTTTTTAGCAAGAAAAACGTTCTAGGGCTTTGTCAATGTGATCTCGATGGCTGAAACGTTAGATTTTCGATCGCCTTCTCGGGTAACCTGTTCGGTGCAGATTTTGATTTCCTGCAGCTGCACATCCTTCATGAATGCTCGTCTCAACACCTCAAATGTGTCAACAGCTTTGCATATCGCGCGTCCTCTAGCTTTGATAACTATTTGGTTTGAGCCGCCAGTGAATGCCGTCATGCAGGCAATTACGTAGTTCTTCACAGGTTTTTGACCGACTAACACAGCCTTGTCACTGGCCTCTGTTTTCGACGTGTTTCTCGCAGGTGTTAATGTTTTCTCTTTTCTCTCAGGTTCTTTCTTCTGTTTTGGTTCTGTCATGCAATACCACTATCACTTGTTTTTGACAGCGCTGTTCGATGTAAAGCAGTTTGTATCACTGATTTAGACTTCTTATATCTTTCCGTATAGTGTGCAAACAGACGCACAGCTGACTACGCAAAATTTCATATCAACACAAGGTCTAGCTCGTTGCCTTGTTGACGAATTTCATTCCTTCCTCGAAAGCCCGAACATTAGCCTCAAATGCGTCAAGCTTCTTCCCAAACAACTCTTTCAAACCTGTGATTATGCTCTCTTTGGCGACAGCCTTCGTTAGTGCGACATAGGCTCCAAGCATAACCATGTTTGCCGCTTTTTCGTTCCCTGCAGAAGCAGCAAGTTCGCTTGCAGGAACGGCAATGGCTCTCACGTCACTACGTGTTACTGGGCGATTGATCAGCGAGCTGCTGATAAGAAGCAATCCGTTGTTTTGCAGTTTCGGTTCAAAAGCTTCCATGGAAGGATTGTTCATGACAATTACTGAGCGCGGGCGAGGCGTTGTAGGCGATCCGATTTCATCGCTTGAAACTATCACGGTACAGTTAGCTGTTCCGCCGCGCATCTCAGGGCCATACGAGGGAATCCAAGTAACATTTCTTCCTTCTTTCATAGCACTGTAAGCCAGAAGCTTGCCGATGAACATCAAACCTTGACCGCCGAAACCAGCCATCACGACATCTTCATAAAAAACTGTCTTGTCTAACTTTGCCATGCTTTATCTCTCCTTTGGAGTTTTAAACTCCCCCAGCGGGTAGTAAGAAGCCATCTTTTCGTCAACCCATTTCAATGATTCCATTGTAGTCAGATGCCAGTTTGTTGGGCACTGAGACAAAACCTCGACCAAAGAGAAACCCAAACCTTTGATCTGAGTCTCAAACGCTTTCTTTATGGCTTTTTTGGCTTGAACCACGTTCTTTGGGCTACTCACGCTGACCCTCGCTATGTAGACGGCGCCTTCACATGTGGAAAGCATCTCGCATACGCGAATCGGATAACCAGCTTTTTCTGCTACTCTGCCCATCGGCGTCGTGGTACTCTTCTGCCCAATCAATGTTGTGGGAGCCATTTGGCCTGCAGTCATTCCATAGATCGCATTATTAACGAATATCGTGGTGATCTTTTCTCCTCGGGTTGCAGCGTGAACAATTTCTGCTGTACCAATAGCAGCCAGATCGCCGTCTCCCTGATATGTGAAAACCACAGCTTCTGGATGAACTCTCCTGCAGCCTGTCGCAATAGCTGGTGCACGACCATGAGCCGCTTCATACGCATCTAAGTCAAAGTAGTTGTAAAGTAGAACAGCGCAACCCACCGGAGCCACGACCACTGTCTTCTCGCGTATCCCAAGTTCATCAATAACTTCAGCTACCAACCTGTGTACTACTCCATGGCCACAGCCTGGGCAATAGTGCGTATTTGCTTGAGTAAGAGTCTTCGGTCTCTGAAAGACAACTTCCATTTTCATCTTGCCTCCTTAGTGATTTTCTCAACTTCGGAAATAATTTCCTCGTAGCTTGGAACCATCCCACCGACTCGGTTGTAGAAGTGAATCCTGCTTTTTCCACACATTCCGAGTTTTACATCCTCAATCATCTGACCCATGCTCATCTCAACTACCAAGAAATCTTTCACTCTCTCTGCCATTTGAGCAAAAGCTTGATATGGAAACGGGTAGAGTGAGATAGGTCTCAACAACCCGACTTTCAAGCCTTTTTCACGCAACACTTTGATTGCTGTTTTGGCAATTCTAGCGACAGTTCCATAAGCTGCAATGACTATCTGCGCATCTTCAGTCATGAACGATTCAAAGCGCACTTCGTTCTTTACTGCCTCACACAACTTCTGGTGAATCGCAAGATTTCGCTTTTCCAAGATGACTGGGTCAAGATACAATGTTTTGATCAGATTCCGCTTTCTGCCTGACTCGGCAGTAATTGCCCAATCTTTCCTTGGAAGAGTAACCGTTTTTTCTTGAGGTTTAAACTCTATGGACTCCATCATCTGGCCTATGTTGCCGTCGCCCAAAATCATGACAGGATTCCTGTATTTGTCAGCAAGATCAAACGCCAGCATTGTAAGAGCTACAGCTTCTTGACCAGTGGAGGGAGCCAACACAAGCAGATGATAATCACCGTGGCCTCCGCCTTTGGTTGCTTGGAAGTAGTCTGATTGTGACGGGTGTATTCCTCCAAGTCCTGGGCCGCCTCTCATCATGTTCACAATAACACAGGGGATTTCGGCTGCAGCAATGTAGGATATTCCTTCTTGCATGAGGCTGATTCCTGGGCTTGATGAAGACGTCATCACTCTTGCCCCTGCACCTGCAGCTCCGAATACCATGTATATTGCAGCCACTTCGCTCTCTGCCTGAAGGAAAGTTCCTCCGACTTCTGGAAGCCTCCAAGACATGTATTCGCCGATCTCGTTCTGCGGCGTTATTGGATACCCAAAATAGTATCGGCATCCTGCTAAAACCGCTGCTTCGGCAATCGCTTCATTTCCAGCCATAAACTTCTTTTCAGTCATTTCTTCTCACCAACCGTCTTCTTCTCTCGATAAACTGTGATAGCAGCATCGGGACAAACGAGAGCACACAATGTACACCCTGAACATTTGCCGTGAGGGTCATAAAATTCCGCAGGACGATATCCTTGTTTGCTCACATGCTCTGCTACTCGGATACATTTCTGCGGACAAAAATTAATGCAAAGCGTGCAACCTTTACAGAATTTCTCATCTATTTCAATCTTGCCCATACTGTTCCGCCTCTTCCGATTCTAAACCGCTCGTTTTCGCCTCTTGCTTCTGAAATGTGGAACCGATAGGCACGGCTTAGACTCAAATGAGACCTCTAAAAGTTCTGCCATATTAATATTGGGTTAAACAAGCAGCAAAAACAACATCAAGAGAACACCACTGCCAACACAAATTGGCCCTATGATTTTTTTTGCCCTCTGCAGTGCCGTGTCGGTGAGAAGAGACAAAGTCTCCAGTCGCTCTTCACCAATCACCTTGATGTTTGGTATGACGATGCTACGACAGCCAGCTTTCACATATTCAAGTCTTGATAAAGCAGTCCGTGTCGCTTCTTTGATGTATTCGATCAGTTTCTCATGCGGAATCGCTTCTCCTACTGGGTGATATCCGCGTCTTCCAAGAATCACGGCGTTGACTGAATGCGTGTCGGTAGTGTAAACTTCGCCCGCGTCAATACCAAAGCCATGAAGAGCGGACAGAATTTTCTCACGAAGTCCAGAAATCATGTTATTACCATCAATAACCACGTAAGCAGTCTTCTGGTTGCTGACTTTAACCACAGTCACGGTTATCCCTCCGTCTCCCATGCCATCCTGTAATCGAAATTCCTTCGGACACAACGTAGACGCTCCGACCTCGAATGTTGACTGCTTCATAGATGAAGCTTTCTCCAAACACTTAGCAGCCGCATCTTTCAACGAGTCTAAGACTTCGTTCACGTTGTTGACGCCATTGATGCTGTTATGCGCATTGACGACGATACAGCATTTCAAACCATGTTTTTCGGCTTCTTGCTGGACAAATACTCCCAACTCTTGCGGAAAGTCTTCCGTTGTGCTTGGAGACAGAGTGATTGAAAGAAAAGCGGAATTGCCAAAGATTTGACAACAGGCAATAGCCACACCATTGCTTACTGTAGTGAAGGGCGACGCTTTTGCAGCGGTAGCCTCAAAGGTCACTCCTTCAACGACATGTCTAATTATGCTTTGATTCTGAAGCTGCGAAGCCAAATCAAGTTCGTGACCAAACAACCCATGCGGAGCGCATGCAATGCATCCAAACTCCTTTTCAACCGCGTTCTTAAGCAATGCAGGTAGAATACTGCTTCCAATGTTCTTGAAAGGACCAGGATGGACAGAAGGAATTATCATAACCGCTTTAGGCTTATCAGAGGCAAATTTCATCAGCGAAACCTCGACATCTTGCTCTTCCCCAAGCTCTTCCAAAAACTGCTCAAAGGGGTCGTTCAAGTTCTCTATCCAATTCAGCAAAAATGCCTTGAAAAGCTTCAAAGAGGGAATACCGAGAGAATTCTTTCCAACTTGGTTGACAAGATGAAGGAAAGCATAGCTTGCAACGATCCCTACAACAGAAGCGAAAAGCAGAAAAAATATCAGTTGGGCACTTATCGAGAAACCAAGCGCAACCCAGAGCGTTAATAATGGAGCTAAGAGGCTGTAAGGTTGAACAAATGCGGCAAAAAGCAGTTTTCCGTTGTCGTCATCTGAACTAGCGTTGAAAACTATCAACCTGAAGATTAATACTGCTGAAAACCCCAAAAGACAAAGCCTCATCCACCATGCAGACTCAACCGCGTAGAGCGTTATTACATCGCCAACAAGGACGAATGCAAACCATAGGCCCAAACCGAAAAGAGACACCACGGCAGTTCGTCTCAAATCGTAGATGGGGTTATGTCTCCGTATCAATTTGCTGATGGCAAGGTCAAGTAGGAGATTTGCAAGAAGCATAGAACACCCAAGCAGGACTCCATCGATCAATCCCTTCTGAGAGGGAGAGAGAACTGTCGTGGATAACAAGCTGCCTCCAACGCAAATCAGAGCCTGAAACAGCACAACTCTTGTATATGATGGAAGCTTGAAGAGTGAAGCATAATGCTTCACTGCGTTGTCCATCGACTCATTGAGAGAGACTTTTGTCAAACTTCCATCCTCTGAAACGGACTTTCTAGAAAGTAGCGAGGAGAATATTAAATTATTGTGAAAACACATGAAAATACCTCAGGTTTCTAGCTGGCGTACGAAGTGGAATGTCCATAATATGCAGATTTTTGAGGCACAATCATACGAGTCATATTCCTGGATTTAACACTTGATTACATTGTCACCACATGGTTTAAGAAGGACAACCGTTTAATCTTTTAACCGTCAATTACTGAGGTTTTGCGGAATCTATGCCAGAGCAAGGGCCACCCTTAACGATCTTTCACATGCTTGAAAAGAATATGGGAAAAGAGATACGGGTGATCTTGGACCCATCATATGGTTTCGAAGGAACTCTCGCTGCAGTTACAACAGAGCCTGCAGGCATATGGCTTTCAGATGCTGAGGCAGTTATATTGCGAGCAACGATAGCTCAGCCAATACCTCAAGTTGCAAGCCGTGAAGAGAGAAGCGAGATATTTGTACACCTTAATTCTGTTCAAAGAATAGAAGTGCTTCATGCGCCTCTGCCAAGGCGCTAGATGTTCCTTTTCTCAGACTGTCGGGAAGAACTTCTGGGCCAGAATACACACGACTATCATGGCGACCGAGGCAATCATAAGTATCTCAGGTCTAATCTTGATGCCGTTGGTTTCTTCCTCAAAGAAACGCATTAAGCCGGCGCTAGCAGCGGGCATTGGTCCCGATGATTCCTTCTTTTTTTTGCTCATTTAAAGCTCACCGCATACTCTTAACACAACTGCTACCGTTTTCTCCATTATTAATGTTATGTTAGCCCAAAAGAGTTTTTATTTGCCTACAATTGATACAGTCTATACAAAGGTGTCGGCAATGGCAAGTAACCGAGATGAATACAATCAAGTTTTCAACCTTCTTGAACAACACCACAAATGGTTCCAAGAAAGCATTCCACTCATCGCAAGTGAGAACATCCCGAGCCCTGCAGTGCGTGAAGCAATAATAACCGATTTCGGAAACCGATACGCAGAGGGCTGGCCTGGGGAGAGAGTCTACGCCGGTTGCCGATTCATAGATCAGGTTGAATTCAAATGCATCGATCTAATGAAGAAAATGTACGGCGCAGAGTTCGTGGACGTCAGACCAATCTCAGGCGTCGTGGCAAATCTGGCAGTATATACGGCTTTCACTGAACCCGGCGACACCCTATTGGCACTATCAATACCCTGTGGAGGTCATATCACTTCGGGCAAGAAGGAGCTAGGCGGAACAGCAGGAGCAGTCAAAGGATTAGTCGTAGAGTATCTTCCCCTAGACTACAAAGAACTCAACATAGATGTAGATAAAGCAAAGAACAAAATCCAAGAATTGGCAGCAAAAGGGAAAGCACCGAAATTTGTGATGTTCGGCGCAAGCGTTTTTCCCTTTCCACATCCAGTAAAGGAACTGGTTGAATCTGTTCATTCAGTTGGCGCTACAGTAGGATACGATGCTGCACATGTGGCTGGACTCATTGCAGGCAGGCAATTCCAAGATCCGTTGAAAGAAGGCGCAGACGTTGTCAGCCTGAGCACGCACAAGACATTCTTTGGACCTCAACATGGCGGAATACTGTCATGGGAAAAGAACGCTGAGAAACTAAAGAAAGCAACATTCCCAGGAATGGTCAGCAACCATCATCTACATTCTGTCGCGGGTTTAGCTATAGCTTGCGCAGAAATGCTCGAGTTCGGTAAAGACTATGCAAGCCAAGTGGTGAGAAACGCTAAAGCCTTGGCTCAAGCGCTGTATGAGCGCGGTTTCAACGTTCTGGCTGAACACAAAGGTTTCACGCAGTCACATGTGATCTTGATCGACATCACAAAACATGGCGACGGAGGAACAATTGAAGAGACGCTGGAAAAAGCCAACGTGATAATAAACAGAAACCTATTGCCTTGGGACATCAAAGAAGGCAGACACTTCATGCATCCAGGCGGAATAAGAATAGGCGTCTCAGAAGTGACAAGACTCGGAATGAGAGAACCACAGATGACAGAGATAGCAGAGTTCATTAAACGAATCATAATCGACAAAGAATCACTGGAAAAAGTGAGAACAGACGTAACAGAATTCAGAAAGAACTACCAACGCGTTCACTACTGCTTCGAAAACACAACAGAAGCCTACAAATACATTAAAGTCCGCTAAACATCCTTCGCTCCTTCTTCTTGCGCAGATAACAGTTGAGCATGACTTTCTGAAACCGGGATTAGATTGCCAGAAGTGGTTTGATGAAAATACGTGAATTTCAGGAATTGATGAAAATTCTATACTTTTCAAGAGATTCTAAACGCGGCGCCAAAGCAACCTATGAATGGCTAGTTGATGAAGTTCGTGAACTTGGAGAAGCATTGGAAAAAGGAGACAGGTATGAATTGGAAGGAGAGTTTGCAGACGTCATCGCTTGGCTGGCATCATTGGCAAATGTTGTTCATCTAGACCTTGAAGCCGCAACCCTCAAGAAGTACAGGGACAAGTGCCCTAAGTGTAGGCAGTCGCCTTGCCAATGCCCATTCAGGACGAGTTCAAAAGCCGTTTTTGACCAGCACCAGTAAGCATCCACAGATATTGTTTTCTACTGCCTTTTCGCTCCACGATTCCTTCAGCCATCAGAAGCTTAAGGTGATGAGTTACAACTCTGTAATGCATTCCGTTTTCGGTAGCAAGGGTTTTGGCGTCAGAGGATTGTTTCTCCAATGTCGCCAGTATCTGAGTTCTGTCTTTTAAGCCGAGTTTGATGTTCCTGATTTTTGACAAGAAGGCATTAGGATGGAAAGTTTCTTTGGTCATTCTTATCAGATGTAAATACAGCTTTCATGTAGAAAAATCTTGTTTATGCAAAATCTGTCAGGCTTTTTTGTTTCGGCTTCTTGCTGCTCGCGAACATTGCGTTAATTTCTTCTTTCATCAAGGTAATTCTCTGTCCATAGTATGAGGGCAAATGATACTTCTCAATTATGTGCTGCGCGACTTCCAAGTATTTCTCTATACCACCACGATACACAGTCAAAGTCAATTGTCCACCGCACATTGGACACTTGCCGCGTAACGGCAATCGTCGATAACGTTTGTTACATGACTTGCATCTGAAAGCTTGAGTTGAAAAGGCGCGCAGGTTTCCAGCTATGTCCCTCATGAAATGTGTGTTTAAAACCTTCAAAGCTACTCGCCTAGCGTCAACAGCATCAATTTTTTCCGCTAACCCAAGTTGACCATCAAGCTTATCCACCATGGCCTTGAAACGTTTGTAAACGCTCTCAGAATTGCCCAAATTAACATTTGACACAGGAGTCGTAAAGCCGAATCCTTCAAACTGAGCCTCCGTGCCAAGTCTCGATCCAACAAGGTCTATTATTTGGCTGACCTGTCTGGATTCAGCTTTTTCCAAAGTTTTCCCAAAGAATTCTGCTGAATAGGTTTTGGCAACGTCAAAATCATGCGCCTGTCGTTGTACTTCCTTCGTATTTACAACTGGAATCAGGAGAAGCGGGGCATCCATTATTCCGCCAATTCGTGCGGGTAAATATTCGCGCGAGAAGTTGACCAAAGTATCCAGTGCAAGCATTACAGCATCTTCATCTCCATCGCAGTCTCTGCGCTTAGCTGAATGCCAGATGGGATGGGCGTAGCAGAGGCTTAAGCTTGTAAATCCGATGATGCGACCAAGAATGCCTGCACAAGTGTGTGGTGCCAAACCAACAATCAAGTGTCCTACCAGATCATCTACGTTTTTCACATTGTAGTAAGGTTGAAGACCATAGACCTTTGTCAAAAGTTCGTCTATGAAACTTGCGACTTGCACAAAATATTCCGCGTTTTTGACAGGAATAACGATATCTTGCAGCTTCAACTCGCACACTTGATCTGGATCGGTCAAATTTGCGCCATCCATAGCACAGGTATAACCCAAACGTCTCAATCTCTCAACAGAAACTCCTATTTCCGCAGGCCTAAAATGGGTCAAAGGCGCGTTCGTAGCATCAAAACGGATAGTACCATCCTTATATACAGATAACTCGTGTTTCGCCCGAAGCACTCCTTTCTCAATTACTTCTGGGGTCTTGGACTCATTTGTCAACCCTTTGACACCTTTAAGAATTTTTGGGACAGAGACCCTTAAGTTGCTACAGGCGCTGTTAACGAGATCCTTAAAATTGGCAGGCTGTTTCTCATACTGTTTAGCAGGAATCCTGCAGACAGAGCACTCATTGTCTTTCAGGCTCTTGCCACACCGAGGGCAACTCTTTTCAGAAATCGTTTCCGAACCACATACAGGACACTTCACTCTTGCCGTAAATGTCTTGCAGTTTGGACACTTGCGTTTCACGATCTCAATGAATGCTGGGCCACGAGTTGCCGCCTCAATAAAATCTCTGCGAGAGCCCCCGGCCAGGCCAACAGGGAAAAGTACATGCACGAGCGGTTTCATCTCTCGTCGTTTTGCCTTCTCAGGTCTTCCCATTCTTGCGCCGACGAAAGTCGGAGCTTTTTCCCTGATCTGGAACCCCGAAAGGATACAGAGTTCATCCAAAATGGATTTGGCGGAAGCAATGCTTACTTCTTGAGATCTATGGAAGCCGAGACAACAAGCAAAGGCTTGAGCGTCTTCACCTTCGACTATGATCTTGCCCTCAGTAACTTTGTGGGGCAGGTAGATCTTCTCCATTGCTTTCTTTACGTTCTCGTCCATGTCTCCAGTGAGCTTACAGACAATTTGATCTTGATTTTGGACTTCACACTTGTGAAGCCACTTTCTCATCTGCTCAAGATCGTCTAGTGAAGAAAGATTTGTCCAAAAAAACGTGAAGCGTGGATGCAAAGGAACCCCCAAGTTTGCAGACAGAGCGACTGCTTCGGATACGCTTGGCATTTTGCTGAATGGGTCTCCTAGCATCTCTTCTAGTCTCTGAGGCTGGATGTTCAGAATTCTTGCAACATCTTCTAGGTTTCCATTGGATTTTTCACCGATGGTTCGGCGAAGGTCTTCAATCCACCACTCTTCAACATATCCGGAGGGTGAGAGAGGTTTATTGTTATAGAGAAAATCGCCAAAACTGATCAATATGTCGCCTAGAAACAGAATTCTATCAATCTCTGTTTTCAGTTTGCCGTAGTTTTCAACACTTACACGAAGAACTGAACCGTTTTTGAGTTTCACAACCGGAGGTTCAACTGAGTCAACAGGAACAACAATTCCGCCTTTTCCAGGCAATTCCAAGCGGAGCTGCGTGCCTCCAGCCAGAAATCCTTGGAGAGTCAACATAGTTGCTGGGTGAATCCCTACTGCCGATAAGCCAGTGTTACGCGATCTGCCGTATCTCAGACGAAAACCGCCACGTGTGGAAGGGAAAGAGAAGATTGGGCGTCCAGCGATAACATCATCCATGAAGCCTGCGGTCTTCTTTTCAGATTTTCTTCTGACGTCTCTGAGCCAGTCCCAGCCCTGGAAACCAAGTTTTTCGATCACTGTTAAAACTTTTGGAGCGCGGCCCACAATGCCGTCATTTACAACCCTCAGAGCCCCACCACGTATGCGATTGGTCTCCACTCGTGGAAGATTCCTGAATGAAGACACTTCAATAGGGTCAGATTCTGTTCCGGTCACTTCAACAGGAATCCACTGCAATGCTTTGCGCAGTTCATCATCTGAAATATGGTATTGGAAACGTGTCACGGATCTCTCATACAATCGAACTTCTTCAATGAACCGCGATATCTCCTCCTCTGTTGGCTTGTAGCGATCCAACCCCAAGAGGCGACGGATAAAGTCTCCGACAACCAACGTTAAGGCCTGATCGGTTCCTCCTGCTGAACGCATCGGACCAGCGAAGTATATTGCAAGATATTTCGTCCGGTCATTGTTTGTCTTGATGATTACTTTGGCCACTCCTTGCAATGGTGCAGCAGTAAGACCCTCAGTGAATATTGCGAGAGCACTGCGTATCGCTTGGTCAGCTGCAGCCTCCGGTTCCATGTGACCGAATTTGCCGTAGACAATTTCTTCAGTGATCTTAAACGCCAGCTCTTCCCTTGGAAGTTTCGAACTAAGCTCTCTAATGCTTGCAGCTACTCCCTTAGGCCCAACAAGGCCTTCCACAAGATCAGCCAAGTCTTTAGCGATCTTGCATTCGGTCCTCAGTGAAGGATCAAACCCCTTCTCACGAGCCCTATCACTAATCTCATACAATCTCCCAAGTTCATTCTCCAAGCTTTCCACATAACGCTGATAAGCTTCGCTCATCTGTCCATTCAAACAGTGCCCCTCTAAAACCCTAAAGCGCTTCAGAGTTTATTTCTGTTTTCTGACACGAAGAAATCAAAATAAGCTTACGACTACGCATGCAAACCGTTTGAATTCTACATGAAGCCGCCACAAAAGCGATACCGATTACAGCGGCCTCTCAGATTCTACGATGCCTCAAACCCTCAATAATCTCCGAGACTTTGCGGCGCACTCCATTATTTTCTACAACGTTTCCTGTGACTATTATGTCAGCGCCTGCAGAAGCCGCAGCCAGTGCTTGTCCTCTTGAGCGTATGCCGCCACCAACGATCAGCGGCACATCAAGGTATTGTCTTACCGCGCGAATCATGTCAGGAGGCACAGGTTCTTTTGCACCTGATCCTGCCTCAAGGTAGATAAAGCGCATGCCCAAGTATTGCCCTGCCAAGGCGTGGGCGACCACGAGTTCAGGTTTATTGTATGGCACAGCTATTGCTTTACCCACTACGCCTGCCGTGCCGCCTTCACCGACAATTATGTATCCCATAGGTATAGGTTCTAGACCATATCTCTTGATAAGGGGGGCTCCTAAGACTTGGGCACCCATTATGAAGTACGGGTCAGCTGAGTTCAACAAAGACATAAACCATATGGCATCAGCATAGCGGCTTATGCCAGTCACGTTGTTCGGAAACAAGATCACAGGTATCTTGACGGTGCGCTTGATAATTCTCACAACATCATCTAAGTGTTTTGAGGAGACAAATGTTGAGCCACCGATCATTATGGCTGTTGTACCACTAGTTCGTGCTTTACTCGCGATTTGAGAGGCTTGTGGTGGCGTGACCTTTTCAGGATCAATCAGTGTGATATGTATGGAGCCTTCTGCTTCAATCTTTTCTAATAGGCGCTTCTCAACAGAACCTACCATGAACAAGTCAACCTAGCTAAGCGCTACTGATCTGAGGAGTTGAAGGCTTCCTTGGGCTTCCGTAGAATTTGTCCGTAAACATACAGTAGACATCTATCTCGCCTTGCGCAGGCTTCACAGGAAACTCGTCTTTGACACCACAGCTTCCGCAACCCACGGTAGCTCGGCCATCATCACGGTATATCTCAACGCGAACAGTTTCCTTACCACATTTGGGACAAGAGAAGAGTTTAGGCAACTTCTTCTTAGGAATACGGACGACTTTCCTTCTTCTTCGCCCCATTTCACTGATCCTTCTATACGGTACGAATCACAGTGTTCCAGTATTTTATGTTTGTCCTTAAATACTTGCGTATTGCCATAGGGCATTGAGGCAGTAGCTCCTTGAAATTGACGTCTTCTGTCTTGGATCTAGACTGGCTAGACGTAGAAACCAAGATAACACGGTTCATCAGTGACTATGTGGATAAAATCAAAGCAAAGGGCATAATTGTTGGATTGTCTGGCGGAATTGACAGTTGCGTTGTAGGAGCACTTTCAGCGAAAGCTATTGGCGGAAACAGAGTTCTTGGACTGATGCTTCCAGAGAAAGAAACAAGAAATGAGGAAGACATTCGTCACGCCAAGCTTGTGATAAAGAAGTTCAAACTCAGATCACAGCTCTGTGACATCACGTCAACTCTCGAAGCGATTTACACCTCAATTCCCATATTTGACACAGAAGACAGAGTGTGCAAAGGCAACATAAAAGCCCGCACAAGAATGCTATACAACTACTACTGTGCGAATAAACTTAACATGCTTGTTTGCGGAAGCTCAGATAAGTCTGAGACTATGATGGGATACTTCACGAAGTGGGGTGATGTCGCTGCAGACATCTCCCCAATAATGGATCTCTATAAAACCCAAGTCAAAAAACTTGCCAACCACATTGGCATTCCGAAAACAATCATTGCCAAACCATCAACTCCGGCATTGTGGCCAGGCCAGACTGCAGAAGGAGAACTGGGCATCGGATATGAAACTCTTGATCTCATACTCTATGGTTTGGAACACTTTATGACCGTGGAGGAGATCTCAGAACAATTACTCATGAAGCCCAGCATTATAAAGAAGGCAAAACAAAGATGGCTGGGAGCCGAACACAAAAGGCGCATGCTATTAACAACTAAACTTGAATACAGAACAGTGGGAACAGATTTTAGACTCAGAAGAGGATGATGCAAAAATGAAGCAGAAATTCAAGGTAGCACTAGCGCAGATCAGCTGTACGGTAGGAGAGAAGACCAAAAACCTGGAAACAATCGAAAGAGCAGTAACAGCTGCAAAAACGAATAACGCAGATATCGTGATTTTCCCAGAACTCTCGTTGACAGGCTATGTTGTTAGAGATCAGATTTACGAACTGGCTGAAACTATTCCTGGCCCCTCAACAACTGCGATAGAGAAAATAGCTCGCAAGACCAAGTCATACATAGTTTTTGGAATGCCTGAGCTTAGCGAAAAAACTCAGGCCACAATCTTCAATGCAGCGGTTCTCGTAGGGCCAGAAGGCTTCATCGGTAAATATCGCAAGATGTATTTACCAACACACAGCGTATTCGAAGAAAAAAGATATTTCCGTCCAGGATATCAAACAGCAGTCTTTGACACGAACCTAGGAAAGATCGGTCTGATCATATGTTATGACATCTTCTTCCCAGAAGTGAGCAGACTAACGCGGCTGGAAGGCGCACAGCTGATCATTTGCATCTCCGCTTCACCTGCAGTAAGACGTACATTTTTTGAAACTCTGATATCAGCAAGGGCTATAGAAAATACTGCATTCATAGCATACGTGAATCTAGTCGGCATTGAAGACGGCCTACAGTTTTGGGGAGGAAGCAGAATAGCAGGACCGCAGGGAAGAGTTATAGCCAAAGCGAAGTATGATGAAGAAGACTTTGTAGTAGGTGAAATAGACTATTCAGATATTAGAGCTGTTGAAACGTTTGTGCCTACTTTAAGAGACTTGCGACCGGAAATCTTTGACAAGATGAAGGAAAGCGCTGAAAAACTGTAGAACTTTCTTCACTTGATCTCTTTCACTGCTCTTTCTATTCGGTCCAAAGCTTCTTCCAGCTTTTCATAAGCAGATGCGTAGGAAATTCTGATGTATCCTTCACCATATTTGCCGAAAGCTGAGCCTGGAACCGTGACTACATGAGCTTTTTTTATTAGAAATTCTGAAAACTCTTCTGAGGATTTTCCCAGTTCCCTAATATTTGGGAAAGCATAGAAAGCTCCTTTAGGCAGTGAACAATGGAGACCTCTGATCTCATTAAGTCTTTTATGGACAAGGTGTCGTCGCCTGTCAAACTCTTTAACCATATCTTTGACAAAGTCTTGTTGCACCTTTAACGCCTTCAGCGCGGTATATTGCGAGATGCTGTTTACACAAGCCACTGCGTATTGATGTACAAGCCAGAGTGCTGAAATAAGTTCTTTAGGACCGTAGACATATCCGATCCGCAGGCCAGTCATAGCGTAAGTTTTCGAGAAAGAGGAAACAACTAGTGTGCGTTCACGCATCTCAGGCAATGTTGCCGCGCAATGGTGTTTCAGTCCGTCGTAGATCATTTTCTCATACACTTCGTCAGATATCACTATCAAGTCATGTTCAACCGCAACCTTTGCCAAAGCTGCCATGTCACTATGTGACAGAACCCCGCCTGTAGGGTTGTTTGGATAATTCAGGATTATCGCGCGTGACTTGTCTGTGATTAGCGATGTCACATCATCCAGTGATACCTTGAAGTCTCTTTCTTCCAAGAGTGGAACAGAAGTAGGCACACCGCCTGCAAGTCGAACCCCTGGCTCATAGAGTACAAATCCTGGGTTGGGAACGAGAACCTCGTCACCAGGATTTATCAAACCGAAGAGTGCACAGAAAATTGCCTCGGTTCCACCCACAGTAATCAGTATTTCAGAGCTTGGGTCATACTTCAAGCCGTATTCTTTGAAGGCTTTCTGAGCTAGCGCCTCACGCAACTCGGGAACACCATTCGTTGGTTCGTAGTGAGTTTTACCTTCTTTTGCTGCTTCACAACCTGCGTTCAGAACTTCTTTCGGTGGGCAAAAATCTGGTTCCCCGATACTTAAATTGATGGAATCCGGCATTTCGTTAGCCATTGCGAAGAAACGGCGTATTCCAGACGGCTTTATCCATTTTAGTCTTTCTGCTGGTCCGAATGGTGAATTCACTTTATTCTCCTCATTAAGCAATGCAGACATTTCAATAAATCGTTTGTGCCTGTACCGCGTGCTTTCTCGCATAAAGGCGACAGTCTTAAAAGCGGAGCCTGTATACAGAACCGTATCCATTCAGCATAATCCGGGGAGTCAAAGTTTGAAGCTAAAAGAAAGCGTTCAGGCATGGTTGCAGGGCTCAGTTAGTGACCCCATTGTGGCAATACTTGCTAAAAATAGCCATTTAACGCGAACGCAGCTTGAAACACTGCTCATTGACATTTTATCGGAGAATTTCTCAGGCAAACAGCTAAAATATGATGAAAAAGCCAAATTAAGGCTAACAAAGGCACAAATAAGCCGCGGTGCGTTCAATAGGACATTAAAACAGGCTAAGGATAACGTAATAAAATCAATCTATACCGTCTTACTTCTGGGCTATTTGGGAGTATTCGAGGACACAACTCTTGACCCGTACCTTGAGGTGGCAAACAAATTGCATACATACGTGGAGGCATACAAAGACATACCAAATAAGAATGCAGAACTGAGTGACCATCTAAAAGTCATAGAAATGATCAGAGAAGAGCTTGAAACGAGCCTAAAACAGCTTTCCAGTCCATCAGAAGGCATGACGTGATATCACAAATCACGCAAAAAAAGCGCAAAGTGTGACATGAGAAGAGCACCGTCTGGAAAGGGGTATAAATCGCTTTTTTATCAAAACAAAGCCAAAAATGAGAAGATTCAAGAAAGAGTCATCATGTGTTGAGTTGGCTTTACTTTCACGGAAACTGTGACGTGTGACGTCATAGAACCATGGCCTAATGGAAGAGACCATAAGATTTAAATGAAATATCATGAGATTGTGATGTGTGATGCAACAGTGGCAGTGTCACATATAATCACGTCGAAATCACAGGAGTTCGTGAGATGGAGTATCTTCTAGCACTTGTAGGAATTTTGCTTGGAATTACGGCTATTATGGCGGGTGTGTGCTACAGATTGCTACGTAAAGCGAAAAGAGATTATGAGAAAGCAAAAGACGCTGTCAAAGACATTGTTCTAAGCTTCAATAGGCAGATTAGAAATGAAGCCGAGAAGATTGCACTTGTCGCATATAAAATGGAAGCCCTCTCGTCGAAGAGCGATAGTGCTCTAAAAAAAGCAGATGAGGCGGTTAAGGTAGCTCAGACAATGGAAGCTAAAGTCACTTCAGTGTTGGAAGCAAGAGACAAAATGTTGACGAGACTTGACGAGGTTGACAAAAAAGTGTGTGATGTCACCACGTCACAATCTTCAATCTCTGCAAAGATCACAAGTTTGGAAAACCAAGCAAGGCAGTTTGCACTTGCTCCTGAACCAAATGTTGAGGCGGTAATCCCCATCAAAAGAGATAAAGCTCTCGCGCCTCTCACGGAGACAGAGTTATCTGTCCTAGAAATGTTAACCTCTGAAGGACCGAAGACTGCTCCTGAGACCAAAGACAGAGTAAAACTAAGCAGAGAACATACCGCTCGCCTCATGAAGAAACTCTATGAGGGAGGTTACCTGGAAAGAGAAACAGGAAAAATTCCTTTCAAATATAGCGTCAAGAAGGAAATGGAGAAACTGCTAAAGAAGGTTGAGGATCAAGCATCATAGGTTACACTAACGACGGTTTTTTCTGTGTTTTAAGCTCTCTCGATTGCCTTTCCTTACTAGAGAGCCGCTACGTTTCAGGGACGTCATAATCTGGTCTTCTGCTTCTCTCCAAGTATTCTGGATAATGTGTTACTTTTATGGATACTGCGAACCTTATTTTTGGTTCAGATATCAATAATGCTTCGCCCGAGAGAAGAGTTAAAGCTGTCTGGCTTTCCATTTCAATCCTAAAATCTTGCAGGTAACTCCTGTGTACATGTGCATTTCCAACAGCTGTACAGATTCGCTCGCCATAACCCCAATTAACATTGCGTCCTTCTACGATTGCATGTAGAATGCATGAGGTATACTCACCAGTTGTTTGCCCGCTTAAGCGTCCTTGTCGCGCAGTCAACAGCCAAGAAACTTCCAGAGAAGTAGCCTGTTTTTTTAAAGGTTTTATTAGGGTAACATCTGCCTTCGTGTTTACTGGTGGCTCTTCTTTGGTCTCAATGGGACCTGCAATTCGGCCATTATTAACATAGGTCTTGAGCTTTCGCTCCAGATCAAAGAAGTCTCTTTTAACAGTCCGGTCTATCGATCTCCCCTCAGCAGATAGTGGGGTAGTCTCCAACTATAAAATTGTTGCACTTTTGATTACCGTTTCTGCTCGAGTCTAGTTTTCTGGTAAATCTTTCTGTACGGGCATCGGTTGTTTGAATTGTATTTGCGGGGCCTTTTGAGCCAAATGATACTTCAGACTGTTCGCTGCGCCAGCCTTAACGAGCATGCCTTTCAAGGCCATCCGTGAGAGATATGTAGCCGCCGTGCTTAATCCTATGGGTTCCCTGAGCTCCTGCTCATACGCTGATTGTAAGTCCTTTGAAGAAAACCAAATAAGTTGGAAGTTTCTCTGAACAACCATACGAACCTTTTCACATTTAGACAGCTTCGGATCTACAATTGTTTGTTTTTGCTCAGTGTTGATGTTTTCGTTTGGCACTCCACCTAGAAGTTCTACTAGATCTAAGAGCCGGACAGCCTTGTCTCTAGTTATCTGGCCTTCGAAGGCTATTGTGTATCGATTGCCTTCGCTGTCGAATAGCTCTACACGCATTTTTCTTGCAGGCATCTATACTGCCCATCTCTTCAAAGTGTTCACAACTTTACAATTCACATGTTATAGGTGTTGCGGTGAACGCACCATATCTAAAAAAGGCCGTAAAGAAACAGAAAAGGCAAAACGGGCAGATTTTGCAAAGACTTTGTCTAAACTAACTTCACTACGGTTTTAGAATTTAAAAAAAAGTAAAACATGTGGCGCCCCGGTGTCTCCAGAAGAAATGAAGGGGTGGTTAGTTCACACAGAAGAAGCATGAAAAACTCAAGAATTCTCAAAAGGAATTCAAAAACATTCACTAAAAAATCAACTTCACAAAGGCTTCACAAAAAAGTGAACTAAAGTGAATAGCCGCAGATCAGCAATCACTAACCGTTTTAAAGCTAAACTACTTTGGTAGCTATTTGGCATTTCAGTTTTATGCTTATCACTAAAAAATTGGTGACAGGTTATGGGCCACCCCTTCATTTCTATTGGAAAGTGCGGAGTGCACATCACTTCAAAAAAACGCAGTGCAAACTTTTGTTAGTTCATCTAAATTCTTTAACAATCACAATTATATCTTGTTTAATGTACTGACCTACTAGAGTATATTTATCAAGAAAGTAAATTAGCATTAATTCTCAACATCAAGAAAGGTTTTCCACTGGAATTATTGGGGTGGGGCTACCATTGAAATAGATATTTGGGAGGCGCCATTATCCTTCTGTAAGATTGTCAACACGCGAATCGATTTTTTTGTACGGTATGACTTATTTTCTCCACACGAAGAAGAGGCGTTACCTTTGAAATTAGAGGGAGGAAGACGTGGTTGCAAGAAACAAATATCTTAGATGGCGTGTTTGAACGGTTTGTTAGTGAAGCGAGAGTGTTCAGAGATAGAGAAGTTCTTCGGCATGACTATTTGCCTAACCGATTACCTCATAGGGAGGAGCAAATTAGACAGCTTGGTGAGACAGTGGCTCCGGTTTTGAAAGGAGCGCGCAGTTCGAACATTTTTATTTATGGCAAGACTGGCACGGGCAAAACAGCTGTGACAAAGTATGTTTTGAATCATCTAGAAATTAAGGCGAAGGAACTCGGCGCGCCAATTAGGTTTTGTTATGTTAACTGCAGAATGGTGGGTTCTGAGTATAGGATCTTTGCAAGCCTATGCCAGACAATAGGAATCTCTGTCCCATTCACAGGCTTGTCCGTGGGTGAAGTTTTTGAGAGATTCCGCGCTGGCCTGGAGACTTCGCGGATTATTCTGATAATAGTCTTGGATGAAGCGGATGCGTTGATAAAGGATCGCGGTGATGGCTTGCTTTATGAGTTGACGAGAATAAATGAGTCTTTACGGAGTAGTAAGGTATCGCTTATTGGAATCTCTAATGATCTCAGGCTCAAGGAATTTTTGGATCCACGGGTCTTGAGTTCACTTAGTGAGGAAGAAATGGTTTTCAGGCCTTATGATGCTGCTGAACTGAAACGTATTCTTTCTGAACGTGTAGCTACAGCTTTCTGCAAGGATGCCTTATCTGACTCAGCTCTAAGCTTGTGCTCAGCTTTGGCGGCGGCAGAACATGGTGACGCGCGGCGTGCGCTGGACTTGTTGCGGGTCGCTGGAGAGGTTGCAGAGCGGGCCAATGCTACTGTCGTGGTTGAGGATCATGTGCGGGAAGCTGAGAAGCGCATTGAGCACAACCGCGTCTTCGAAGGGCTGAAGAATCTGACTTTGCATTCGAAAC
Source organism: uncultured Candidatus Bathyarchaeia archaeon (assembly GCA_964536035.1). GTDB lineage: Archaea > Thermoproteota > Bathyarchaeia > Bathyarchaeales > Bathycorpusculaceae > JBGPAV01. The sequence goes on from CAZHWL010000001.1 coordinate 25,474, forward strand.
TTGTGGTCTTAAGTGTTTATCACCTTAACCGTGCAGAGGTTCATCGAGCAATTACTGGAGAGATCTTTGAAGTGTACAGTGAGGTCTGCGGGTTCATAGGGATGACACCATTAACACAACGCAGACTAGGCTCATTAGTTAACGAGCTTGATTCTATGGGCCTTCTGAACGCAAAAGTCGTGAGCATGGGTAGATATGGTCGAACCAAAAAAATCAGACTGGAAGTCTCCAGAGGAATAGTTAAAGATGTTTTTGGCACCGACGATAGGCTTGGGCGCTTAATCGAGTACGAACCAAAATGTCTAAAGAAAGGTGCAGATCGCGGCAAATAACCATTTGTTAATCAAACAGTGATGAGCTAGTTGAATGGGACAACCGACGTCTCCATCGTTTGGAGATTGACAACAGGTACCTTTCCAGGTGTCGGTATAAAGCCAAGCCTCTGCATGTACTCGGTTTGCTCCTGCCAGCCCCCAGAGTTGACTATCATGACGCCTCGATAGTTGCATTGTCCTATTGCGTGAATGTGTCCTGCGTGGAAGATATCTGGGACGTGATCTATAACTAGGAAGTCTCTGTTTTCTGGCGAAAGTGTTGTCTTCCCACCGTATATTGGTGCCAGATGACGGCATTGGAGAAGCAGTTTCATGGCCTTCTCTGGGTTATTGTTACTCATCTCTGGCACTGTGGATATTACGTCATCAAGGCTGCGCCCATGGTACATCAAGACTTCAACTCCATGGAGGCTCACGTCACATGGGTTCCCGAGAGAATAAACATTTCTTGATTCTTGAAGTAACTCTAGAAAACTATCTGCTATTGCTGGCTGGGGCAAAGCCTTTCTTGGTACATCATGATTTCCAGGGATTATTATTATGTCTATGTAATCTGGGATTTGTTCGATGTATTTTGCGGCGAGGCGGTACTGCTTGTAAACATCTCTAATTACGAGTTCCTTCACTTGGTTAGGGTAGATCCCTACTCCGTCGACGATGTCTCCTGCGACAAGGACGTATTTGACGTGACTTGCCATTTCTCTCATTTGTGCGTTGCCGTATTTGCCATTCAACCATAGTATGAAGCGGTGGAATGATTCTTTTTGGAATTTTGCGCTACCCACGTGCATGTCTGAGGTTAATGCTGCGTAGACTAGTTCAGGAGCTCTATGCTGGGTTCTTTGCCCGACTTCTGGATAGATTATATCTTCAGCAACAAGAAGCGTGCTTCTCGTTTTTACTACACTAAGGCAGACAACTTGATCCAGCAACAGCATACAAACTTTCTTTCGAAGTTCTTCTGAGGCGTTCTGGGGAACAAGAACAGTGATGTTTGCCTGTAAATCCTCAACCATAAGTATCGTTCTGTTCTTGGATTCTCGCTTTTCAGTTATCATGCCGATAATTTTGAGTCGTGTGTTTGGTGGAGTTTTCAAAGCGTCTATTATTGAAGCGGCGCTCTTAACGTCCATTCTCTGTCTGAGTAGGCGCTCTGTCCGTTTGAATCTATCTTGGAAATATCCCAAGAAGTCTTGGATTGTACCGTTTGTGTTCAATTTCGTGCTTGGATCTTCGATCACATGAACGTTTGACTCAACTTCCTTTGCATATGGATGAAAAGCTGTCTTCCCATCGAGCATCTGAACTTCTTGCAGTTCAGAAAGTTTTTGTGGCTTCTCCAACGAGATATCAAGATTGACTACTTCCTTCGTCGGTGTGTTCTCCTCTAGTAATTGTTCTAGAAACGGTCTGTCTATGAACATTGGTTTCTCGCTGGTGCTTTCTAACTTCTTTATGATTTTAACCATGATTTCGGAAGGATCCTCTGTAGCTGCGAGCGTTGACAATAGTCCGAAGGCATCCGGATTTAGCTGATATCCTGCTGACATTGTTAGCTCGATTGCTCTGCGAAGTTTTTCCAGTTCACTCATAACCTGATAGTTCTCCAAACCATTCCGTTCGGGATAATTACGTAGCCTTCTTCTTTGTCTCCGATCGCTTCAGTTTGATGCGTTGAATGTAGACAAACAGTCGGTGTTGCTGTTGTCGCATCGATCTCGCGATTCGTTAAGAACCGTCGTGTTATCTCTTCTTTCAGTCGCATGCGTTGCAGGATCATTTTGTATACTTCTCCAGTCTTTCAGTGACATGCCTAGTAGCTTTCGTGTTGATGTTTGATGTACTTCTATTGTTCATTATCTTTCTCTGCTATTAACCTGTTCAGTCCTATAACACGTTCTCTGAGCTTTCGTTATTGGAAACGTTGGCAGAAAAATTCTGAGTCCTCTACTGACCATTTGCCCATCTGCTTTCCTCAAGGAACCAGTTGCTGGAAGACTGAGAGGAGCATCTATGACTGTTAATGCGGATCTTGCAGAAATGAGACTTTCTAGAATCTCGACGCCTTTATGAAGGAGGCATGTTTCCAAGACTTTGTTGCGTAGGGACCGCCCATCCTGTTGGGTTGTTCGGGTTTGCCGCAAGGTCTATACCAACAAAAACGTCTTCTTTCAATTCTAACATGTGTGCCTAAATCTATATATTGGCGCCGCGTTTAAATGTGTCAATATTCCAGTTTCGAATAGTGACTTGTCGATGGTGGTATAGTTGAACACTGTCCGTAAGATTCAAAGTACGCCCAGTGGGACGGTTTTTGTTTGCCTGCCTAAGGCTTGGGCTGAGCAGTACTCTGTGAATAAGGGCTCTTTTGTGGCTATAAGTGAAACTGAAGGGGGCAAACTTGTTATTGACCCAAGACACGATGTTGAGCCATTGCCGCACTCGATAACACTGACTCCTGGGCCATATCTGAATCGTGAGATCATAGGCACATACTTGTTGGGCTTCGACATAATTCGGGTTGAACCGAAAACGCGCATCAGTTTCGAAGTTAGGGACACTGTTAAGAGTGCAGTTAATCGTTTGATTGGGTTGGAGATTGTTGAGGAAGACAACTCCAAGATCGTTCTGCAGTGTTTGTTAGAGCCGTCAAGCTTTCCGCCTGAGAAAATTCTGCGCCGAGGCTACTCTATAGCCGCTGGTATGCATCGCGATGTTACTAACGCCTTTTTGGATGGAGACGTACAGTTGGCTCGAAATGTTGTGGCTCGTGATGATGAAGGAAACAGGCTCTACTTTCTTCTAGTTCGTATTCTGCGAACGATTGTACAGAACCCCGGTCTGAGTGAGAAGTTGGGCGCGACTCCTATTGAATGCCTTGACTATCGTCTGGTTGCAAGTTTGGTTGAGGCAATTGGTGATGAGGGAGTGCGCATAGCACGAAAGGTAATTGAACTGAAAGGTGTGAAATTGGCTGAGGAGTTGCGGAAACAGTTTGTCGATTTTCACTTGGCCTGTTTCGAGACCCACGAAGGTGCTTTGAACGCGTTCCTGACGAGCAATGTGGAGTTAGCTGAAGGGGTCAGGGCAAAGCATGAGAAAATGGAAAAGACGTTCACTAATATTGAAAAAATTGCAAGGGAGCAGTCGCTTGATGTTGTTCCGCAGATCCTTGCAGTTGCCTCTTTCCTGAGACAGATCTATGAGCATAGCGTAGATATTGCAGATTTGGTAATTCCAAAAAAAGACTGACGACGTTCCTAAAAGGGGAGCTTGTCAACCTTCACTGGTGCCTTTGCCATTGAGACATTGGCATCTGCTCTCAATTCATGAGTGTACTGAATTTCACCCGCTATGTTGCAATCAGATTCTATTGTAATCTCCTCTCCATAGACGTTCGCTACAGATGCCCCTCTTCTCAGAAGTATCCTTTTTCCAAACACGTTTTCTGCCTGAGCATCTTTCCCGATTAATACTTCATCTGCTCTCAGATCGCCGCGAACCTCGCCTCTTCTTCCTATTTCAACAAAAACTGCAGTAAGGCCTTGAACTGTTCTTATTGAGCCACCAACTTCAACACGGTTTGAAGCTGCAACCTTTTGAGCCTCTAACACTCCCCCTATTTCGATATCTTCGGCTGAAAGTTCCTTTCCGATTTCAGCTTTTCCTCCGACTTCCAAATCCCCGGAAAGTTTAAGCGAACCCTCAATCTCCACTTTTCCTCCAACCTCTATTTCTCTGCCTTCAGCTGATTCCGAGATTTTCACTTTGCCACCTACATCGATTTTCCCGAACTTCAAGTTTCCTTTGACTTCCAAAACTCCTCCTATATCCACATCTCCGCCTTTACAGTTGCCAGCCAATCGAACTATTCCTCCCACTTCTATCTCTTCGAACTCGAGCGAACCGTTGGATTCAAAGCTGCCTCCGACGTCTATGTTTCTGATTTTTCCGCCATGTACTCTGGCTGTTCCGCCAACATCTAGGTGTTCTATTACGACGTTTAATTCAGCTGAGAAGCTGCCGCCAATGTCGACGTCTTCCGCTTCAACTTCTCCTTTTGCTCTGAAGCTGCCTCCGACGTCTATGCTTCTGGCTTTGGTTTTTTCGACGACTTCGAGGCGCCCTCCCACTTCAACGGTTTCTGCTGTCAACCACTTTCCTACGTACAAAGCCTCGTCCACATCTACTTGTTTTGCTGACAGAGACCCTTGCACCTCTAGCCGGCCGTCTTCAGCCCTTACTTCATCGTGGATGTTCAAATTGCCATTTATTCTGACGTCTCTTTCTGTCTGTAATCGCTCTGCTGATAGGTCACACTCGAAAGTGTTATGCCCTCTGCAATGTACCGTGCCTGAGACTTTGACTGTTGATGGCGACCCCGTTCCCTTGATGACTGTATGTTCTTCCACTATGAGATCTCCGTTCACTGAGTCCAGTGTCACGGTGCTTCTGGACGGAATTGTTGTTCTGTTGTTCATTTGCCCTTCCTCGTTACACATTTATTGTTGACTGTTTAAAAGGAATACTCACGTCTGGTGACTATCTGCAGCGCAAGAGTTCTTTCAGCTATTGCTATGTTCCCTACTGCTCTTGTTTTTCCACGCCAATTCTCTTCATGTTTTATTTGATGTTCCATTCTTACCAC
>CAZHWL010000001.1:30556-33035 GCA_964536035.1 uncultured Candidatus Bathyarchaeia archaeon
GCTACTATTGTTCTTCTTCTAGGGCTGCGAAGAATTTGCGCATGCGCTTGAAAGTCTCCAGATACTCCATTCCCCATTTTGTCGCTCTATACTTCTTCGAATCGCCCAAATCCACTTCTCTTATGAAACCATGCACTACCAAGAAGGCCAACATTTTCTTTGTGCGATCAACTGGCATGTTGGCACCATAAGAAACTCTGGTTAACGAACAAAGATCTTTTCTTGCTATTATCTCGATGATGTCTGCGTAGATGTCGTATTTTGTTCTTCTGTGTTCTTCTGACAATGGATTGTTTCCTCAGAGTTCCACTACTATTAAATGGTGTGCGCTTAATCTTGATTTTGGTGAGTAGCCTTGCACAGAGCGAATGCAAACAATAAACAATATCATATTGCTTGCCGAAAAGGTGACTTGGCAGAGTATCTCCTCATTCCCGGAGATCCTGATCGCGTTGACAAGATCGCGAAGTTCTGGAGTTCAGCGAAGGAAATTTCTAGTCACCGTGAGTTTCGCAGCTTCACGGGCAAGTACAAAGGAATCCCTGTCTCAGCTTTGTCTAGCGGCATCGGTCCAGCCTGCATGTCTATTGCTGTTAACGAAGCGGCAAGCGTAGGCGTGCATACTTTCATACGCGTCGGAAGCAGCGCAGCCATACAGGAGGACATTGAATGTGGAGATCTGATAATCTCTTCAGCCGCAGTCCGTTTAGACGGCACAAGCAATTGCTATATTATGCCCGAGTATCCAGCAGTCGCAAACTTTGAGGTTCTCGAAGCATTGATTGAGGCAGCTGAACGCTTAGGCATAAGAAACTATCATGTTGGCGTCACTGCAACCACTGCAGACTTTTATGCTGGCCAGAGTCGACATACTACTGCAAGCTGTCAGTCTTCAACTGAGAACTTGCTATCGTCGTTGAAGAGAGCGAAGGTTCTGAACTTTGAAATGGAGACAGCGACTCTATTTACTCTAGCAAGTCTCTATGGTTTGAGAGCGGGTTCTGTGTGCGCTGTATTTGCAAACCGTTGCAGGAACGAGTTTAGGACGGGAGCAGGTGAAGAGAACGCTATAATGGTGGCAAATGAAGCCATAAAAATACTCAGAGAATGGGATAAAAAGAAAATGCGTGAAGAGAAGCGCTGGTTATTTCCTTCGCTTGTTAACACTAGATGATGGGAGCCCTTCCCTTGTCTACTGATAATCTTCTAACGGTGACTTTAGAGCAAATAACTCAGCTTTACATGTATAAGCAATTTCTTGCAAACGGCGACAGAGAAGCTGGTCTAGGAGGTGTGGTTAACACGCTCTGTGGCCTTCACGCACAGAATAGCTTGACACCGTGCCTTTCGCTCTGGAACAGAATCCGTTGTTTCAAATCTGAATTGCTGGATACTGCCCTTTACAAAGAAAAAAGCCTGGTTAAGACATGGTGCATGCGTGGTACATTACACATAATTCAATCCGATGCTCTGCCAATTTACCATAAAGCTCTGAAGAGAATGTGGTTTGAGCATCATGGACGCTATATGCGTCCACCTGAGTGGCCATCACTTGAACAGAGACAGAGAATCATTTACCCACAAATCTCAAAGGCCCTTGCCAAGGGGCCCCTAACGCGAAAACAGTTGGCAAACGCGCTACGCAAAAAGCTAGGTGATCTGGCACAGTCCTATCAAAGGCTCTTTTCAGGATGGGGAGGAATCCTCAAAGACACAGCGTATTCGGGTCTAACTGTGTGCGCAACACCACGTGGAAAAGAGACATGCTTCGCGAGAACTAATTTATGGCTTCCTAACATAAACCTTAACGAAATTGGAGAGAAACAAGCAAAGGAGCAACTACTCCTAAGATACCTGCAAGGCTACGGCCCAGCATCATTGCAGGATTTCTCCTACTGGAGCGGGTTGCTCGCAGGAGAAGCTAGAACCGCTTTTGAAGGTGCTAGGGCTGATCTTGCTGAAATTCGAGTAAAGAACTGTGCAAAGGTTCTATTTGTATTGAAATGTGACCTCAAACGCTTAGAGAAGCCGAACCTCTCCGAAGAGCCGTCAGTTTGTTTGTTACCCAAGTTTGACCCGTACCTTCTTGGTCACAAAGATAGAGCAAGAATTGTAAACAGTGAGCACATGAAGTTTATCTATCGTCCGGCAGGAGATATAGCCGCTTGTCTCCTGCTAAATGGGCGAATAGTTGGAACATGGGTTCATAGAAAGTCCAGCAAGAAGCTCACGATTATGATAACGCCTTTTTGTAGATTGGACAAGAACATTCTAGAGCAGATTGAACATGGCGTAAAGGATATGGGTTCCTTTTTCGGCGTTCAAGAAGCAAGAATGATGCTAAGCCATTAAATTCTTTCTCTTTTAAGAACCTGAACGTTAATTCGGATAAAGCTAAAAGCAACTATCCAGAGATTTCTGTGAAGGCCGGGGTGGCGGAGTGGTTATCGCGCTGGCCTCGAGATCTGAGTAGCAAAAA
>CAZHWL010000002.1:0-7006 GCA_964536035.1 uncultured Candidatus Bathyarchaeia archaeon
AAGGCAGCCCGCAGAGCAACTGTGTCATTTGCCTCAACCTTAAGTATCAAGAAATCGCCATCTCTTTCCAGAGTTTCTCTGGAACGCAAGGTTGTAGGTTTCTTGACTTCTGGCTGCAAAGCTTTGAAAACTATGTCCAAATGCTTTTTTGAAGGAAACTTGAGACGCACAAGAGCTTTCGCCTTCACAACACACATCTCGCCATTAAGTAAAAGGAATAAAAGGAGACTTAAATGGGATAGATGAGAAGAAAGTTGAGCGGTTTTTTGAAGCTATGCTGTTTCTTCTTCAGTCGGCGTCTCTTCTGGTGTCTTCACTGCTTCCTCTGTTGGGGCGCCTTTGGCCACTCGTTTCGCTACTATGCCCAGTTTTGTTGTCGGCGTGTACGCTCCACCCGTGAATGTGTAGTCGCATTTTCTGCATTTCCAGACGCCTACGCTTTCACGTTTCACTCGTGGCAGTCCACACTGAGGGCAGGTGTGAGGTTTCCTCAATTCCTCGATGGCTTTGATGTACCGTTTTCTCACTGTTGATCCGTATCGTACTCCCAGTCCACGTGCAGGCCCAACCTTCTTGGTTTTTCCCACGGTCAATTCACCAGTCCAGTTTCTTGCGCATCTCTTTAGCCTTATCTTTAGCCAGTTTGGACACTTCTATCACCTGTTCAGGCGTGAAGTATCCTGTGCCGCCTTTCTGAATAGCGCAGATGTCGCCGTCGTCATCGATCGCCATCGACAGTCTTGCGTCCATCACTTGCTCTTCCTCCAGTCCGGGGTCGACAACCAGTTTTTCGCCGATTTTGGCGCACGTCACGGTTATTGGGTGCTGTTTTACAGGAAGCTGAGTGTAACCTGACTTCAGTTTCACCTCGCCGTCTTCGACTTCATAGTTGGACATTTTCGTGTTCATCAACGCCGCTACAGCAGCCAAAGCCGAGGCATCAATCAAGTTCCCGTCATGGTTCAGCACGTAGACATCCACAAAGACGACGAAAACCTTCTTTCCCTTTTCAATGCAAAGCTTCTCCGTGTCAATGACTTTTGATTCACGGATTCCTCTGTCCACGATTCTCGCAAGCTCGATTGAGTTTTCATCAGGCGGTCCAGCTTCAAATTTGGGTGAAGCCAGCGGAACGAGCTCAGCGTTCACTGTCAAGACACCTTCATTCGGCGTGTCTGAGAATGGCTCACCCATCTCGACCTTCGTGCCAACTACGATTTCGGTTTTTCCAAGGCGCACTCTGGCTGAGCCTTCTGCACGTTCAATTATCCCTTGATCAATCTTGAGCTCGCGATAATCTGTCAGTTCGCGGCCGTCCAAGCGTTTTCCTTTCTCAAGCAGTTGCACGATCTGCTTCTGTTTTATGCGGGTTACGACGCTGACCATTATTCTTCAGCCTCCTCCTTTATACCCATGTATTTGGCTTTTAACGCTTCCTTCTGCATCGGGTAGATCTTCTTGCATCCTTCAATAGCCATGTTGACGACTGTCTCGAACTCTTCATGAGCAAGTTTTCCATCCATCTGAAGCAGCGTTATCCCATTGAGACTCGGCATTAATGCTACTGGAACGTCTGCCTTGCCCAGCTTGTCCTCTTCATCCATCAGGTCCAGAACAATCGTGTCGTCTGCTTTTCCAGCCGCGCAGGCAACAACCAAGTCTTTTAACGGGATTCCAGCGTCAGCCAAAGCGAGTGACGCAACAGTTATACTGGCGCATCTTGTTCCACCGTCCGCTTGCAGAACTTCAATGAACACGTCGATCATTGTCCGCGGATAATACTCCATGAAAACGGACGGTTCGAGAGACTCTCGGATCACTTTTGAGATCTCTATTTCTCTTCTTGAAGGTGCTGGGGACTTACGTTCTTGAACAGAGAATGGCGCCATATGGTAACGGCACTTTAGCACCGTCCGATCTTGAAGAGCAAGGTGCTTCGGGTGCACTTCTCTTGGACCGTAGACGCCCGCAAGTATCCTATTCTTTCCCTGTTCAATGTACGCTGAACCGTCAGCGTTCGGTATTACTCCGACCTCAAGTTTTACAGGCCTTAGCTCGTCCGGTTTTCTTCCGTCAAGTCTCAATCCTTTCTTATCGATTAGTTTCTCAGGTTTTTCATTCATTCTTGTTTTCCTCCTCTTTCGGTTTGTTTTTCTTCAGCATCTGGGTTATACGATCTGTTAGGCCGCTCGTATGGGATTCCTCTTCAATCTTTCGAATGGCCACCAAAGCGGCTTGCTCATCTTCAAGAGTTTTTCCTGTGATGAGTACGACACCGTTGAGACCCAAAATTATCTGGCATCCTGTCTCATCTTTTATCATTGTGATCATTGAGCCCTTCTTGCCTATTACTCGCGGGATTTTTGTGGGTGTGATCTTCAAAATTTGTCCGCGTGTGATTTTTCCCAGCCCAGGCTCTGCCACAGTAAGTTGTGGGTCATGTGATCTGTCGTATGAGATTATTTTAGCGACAACCAAGTCTCCGATGTTCAGAACTTGAGACAACTCGTCTTTCTGTGGTTTGAAGGGTCGGCTCAAGACATCGGATGGTCTCAGAAAAGCCATGTATGGGGCGTTTATGTCTATTGTCCAGCCGTTGAATCCTACTTCTGTGACCGTTCCTATCACGAGGTCTCCAATACGCGGAATGTAGAAGGCCTTCAGCGCTACGACGTTCACTTTCTTGTTATCATACTCCACGAGTCCCAGTCTTGAAGAGTATATCTTTTTGTTTTCAACGTACGTGTTTTCTCCTGCCAGGTACTCGCCTTCAGCGAGCAGGTCTCCTGGTGTTACAATCTGTTTTGGTTCATAAAATGTTGGCATAATACTTCACCTACCACTTAACAACATCCTGTTACGAGATGATTTTTGCTTCTCCGCTTCCTTTTGTTACTTCACCAAGCTTTTCCAACAAAGATACATACAGCCCTGCGGGCATTTCGAGTACACCGGACCACGAGCCGTCTGCACGCCATTCTTCACGCTTTATCGTTCCAAATCCTTTGATTGCTCCGTAACCCTTGGCCGAATATTGTGCAGGTATAGTGACGCCTATAGAGACTTGCTCCATCTTGAGAGGCAGTATTGGTCGCAACAGTTTAACGATGTCTCTTGCTTGTTCCTCAACAGGCTTAAAAGGATCAATCGGATAGTGAATTTGCTCCATGGCATTCTCTATTCTCATCGGCGGATGAGGAAGATTGGTTTTCGGGTCCACGCTTTGTCTAGATATAAAATCTACGATTTGCTTCCGTTTTTCTTCAACCATCTTTCTGCGCTGCTCTGTGGTAAGCTGCACTGTTCCAGTCTTCAATATTGTCTCGGCGATCTTTAGCGAGTCTGTTGTTCCAAAGGCTTTACGCAAATTCTCTTCTGAAGCGCGCGTGCCCTTGTTTGCGTCTGAATAAATGGTTTCAGAAACTATGACTTCGGTTACTCCTGCCACTTTGCCTGCTCGGTAGTCTAACGCTTTTTGGGGCTTTACAAGAATTTCGAAATGTTCGTTGTCTTTTGTTATGCGTGCAACAGTGTACTTTTCGCTCATCCCTCTTTCACTTGCCCTACGCCTAGCTCTTTAATGAGGCCTTCGATTTTTTCGTCGCTTAGCATTTCCATCTTCTTTGTTTCCAGAGGGATGACGGCTATCTTTATTCTGGGCGGCAACTGTCTTGCTTCAAGTGCTTTAGTCAGACACTTTACAGCCAACTTTGTGACATCGTCTAGATTCATGTCTTCGCGGTGGTCCTCTTTTAGAATGCCGAGCACTGTTTCCCTTCCTGCTCCTATTGCTGTGGCCTTGTAACCTCGGTATGTTCCGCTGGGGTGAGTGTAGAATATGCGGCCTCCTGTCTTGTCTACTCCGGCAAAAATTATCGATACTCCGAACGGTCTCACGCCTGCATGTTGCGTGTACATCTGCTTTATGTCACTTATTCTCTTAGTCACTACTTCGACATCTATCGGTTCATCATACGTAAGTTTATTGCTCTGTGCGTAGACTCGCGCTTGATCTATCAGAATCCTAGCGTCTGAGCTTAAACCCACTATAGCAGCGCCTATGTGCTCGTCTACCTTGAAAAGCTTCCAAGAAAACTCTGCCTCTTCAAGGGGTTCAACATTTTCCTCTGAACCCAAAACTACTCCTTCAGCACACCTTATTCCCAGAATCGTGGCGCCACGGTTAACAAGTTCCATGGCGTATTCTACTTGAAACAGCCGTCCATCTGGAGAGAAAACGGTAATGGCACGGTCGTAAGCGCCTGGTGCTGCAAATACGGACATTCATTTCATCCTCACAGTATATTCTAAGCGGTTTGCAGACTTTCATACAACAACTGAACTAAAAACCTTTCCTATATTCCCAGCCACTGTCAACACTGCACTGTCAGATATTAGAAAAGAAAGAACCAGAAGCTACGGCTGGGTTACAGTTTTCTTTCTTGCGAAGGCTATGACAATTGCACTTATCGCCATGAAAAACGGCAAAAACGCCATAGTAGATAATTCTGGAGTCACAGCGTACGTGCAGCAGTGCCATGTAATGTTCAAGGTTGCATTGTTCTCTGCCCAGTCGAAGGCTGTGATCGTATATTTCACGGTGGTTTCTGTTTGCTGGCCAGGTATTGTTGTCTCGTAGAAACCTACAGTCTCGTTAAGAACCATTACAAGGGTCTCCCAGTTTGTTCCATTGTTTGTCGTGTAGGACAAAGTAACGTTCTTGACACCGCTTAGAGCATCAGTCACGTTCACCCAAACAATCACGTCTTGTCCCGGCGCAACAGTATCAACTGGCGGCTGCTGACTAGGTATTTCAATTATGGGAGGATCATCATCGACTATATATGGTGTCACGCTTTGTCCATTGACCAAGGAGCGCGCTAGTTGAGCCCTAAACACCAAGCCGAAGACACAAACGAGAATTATGGCCAAAATTATTGTCTCAGGTTTTTTGACTCTCACTTCTCTCACGCATATTCTCTTATTGTCCTGACAAAGTATTATGGTTTATGTAGAAAGCTTCTATCAGGATACATCAACATTTGAACCTGTCACATGATCATGCAGTTGTTATCACAATGCGGCTTAAACAGAGTAAAGCTTTGTCACTGCTCCCAATCCAGTAATCTTCTCTGTCCTTCAAGCTTTCTTATGTCTGTCACATCCTGAACAACTTCAAGAGTTCCCAAGTATCTTCGATTCTTATCTCTGACTGCAAAGAAACGTATGTGCACAAATCGGTTATCCAAAGTGATCCAAAACTCAGCCATATCCTTCTTTCCAGCTTTAAACGCTTCAACTATCTTGTTCACTATGTGAATGCTCTTCTGCGGATGACACATCTGCACCTTCCTGCCAAGCACAGCCTTCGTTCTTACGAAGATTCGCTTCTCAGCTTTGTTGAAGTACTTGACTTGATCATTAGCATCTACAAATGAAATGTCCAGCGGAACCGTGTCCAAAATGGCTTCAACCTCTTCTTTTGTAAGTCGACCAGTCTCAAACTGCACTGTGCCTTCTTGTTCGGTTGCTGCCGTAGGTTTCTCGGCTACGGTGGCTTGAGTTGCTTCTATGAGATTCTTAGGCGTGAAACAGCAATAACCGATCTCGTCGAACTCCTTTCGAACGTCAATCCATTCAGAATCCGTTATCACTTTCAACGCTGTTGGAAAAAGTATGTTGTTCTCCTTGAAAAAGTGACTGGGAAGTATTTTGCACAAGGGTTCAGCAGCAGCCACCAACTTCACTTTGAACTCGTCGAAACGCATCGTATTCCATTTTTCAACCAAGCTTCGAAGGTTTTTCTTTACTTCCCTTATCTGGTTGTGTTCCATCCACATTACTGCAGGAGGCTCTGTTACGCCATGCTTCTCTAAAGTGGGAAAGAGAACGTTCTCTTCGCGGAGGTAATGCTTCTCTGAATCAGCAAAATCTTGGGCAATTTCCTGAAGCTCTTTCAACGCGTCGCCAACATAGACCACGTCGCATGCTTCCTCAATCATGCCGACCAGAACTTTCAGCCTGTCTGCGCGTTCCAGCATTATTCTGTGCTCTTCCATCAGAATGTTAATCGGATGCCCTGCCGTAAGATGTATTTCCTGTCCTTGAACCTGTTCAGCGAAAACGGCTAAGTGAACGTCGCATAACTTCTGAAGCTGTTCTCTAGGCATTCCTTCTTTGACAAGTTCCTGTTCGATTCTCGCTATATCCTCAGAATTTGTACCTTTCAAAAATTGCTTAAACTTCTCCTTAAGTTCTTCTGGCGAAACTCCAGAATGAAGCTGCCTGAGGATCTCCTTCAAAACTCTCTTTTTGTCTTCAGACATCTCACTCATCAAGATTCCTCCTTTATTTTCTCAGCAAGAGTCCTTCCCAAGTCAACCACCTGTTTCAAGTTTTCCTCGGAAGGCGGACCATTTATCTCCAAAGCTCCGACTATCTCAAGCTTCGATGGGCCGAGGACTTCTTGAATGTTCTTTATGGCTCCTCCGCCCCAACCATACGAACTCAAGACAGCTCCGAACTTTGCTGGAGGCTTCAAAGCCTTCACCAAATATGTGGCGTAAACAGCTAACGGGTGAGCTCCACCTAGCACTGTTGGCGCGCCTAGAACAATGGCTCTGGAATCAACCAAGTCCTTTGCCACATCGCCAATGTCCGAGACTGTCAAGTTGTAAAGGGCAACCTCGATGCCTTCAGAAGTCAATGTGTCAACGATTGGCTTGATCATCTTCTCTGTGCTTCCCCACATGCTCACGTACACAACTATAGCTTTCCGTTTGGTTTCTCCATTGGACCATTTTCTGTACACGTCGAGAATCCGTGCAGGGTTCCTATGTATAGGTCCGTGGCTTGGAGCGATCACGTCAATCGGCAGATCTTTGATCTTCTCTAGAGCCTTCTGACCCATGATATTGAAAGGCATCATTATCTCTCCGTAATAACGCTGAGCAAAGACTAGCAGTTCCTCGATCTCGTCGTCGTAAAGTCCTTTAGCAACGTGAGA
>CAZHWL010000002.1:7106-24686 GCA_964536035.1 uncultured Candidatus Bathyarchaeia archaeon
GAAAACGATCAAGACGTAAAGACGTTAATAGAAAAACTATCAAACATTATTGCCGAAAAAAACCTCTCGCACAAAGAGTTCATAGTGAGATTCTGCGAAATCTGCAGAACAATTCGCGCAAAAGGATTACTCTGCAAGATGCACAAAAACTTTGAACCGTCAATTGATATCAACGATTGCGAGCTTTGCTCAACTGCGAACTTGGTAAAATGCTTTTAACTTGATCGGACAAGGTTGATCGCTCTAGAAAGGATGAGATAACTCCAGAGGCGAATAATTCTTTAATGACGTTCTGACTGATTGAAGACTAGGAGCAACGAACATGAACTATTTGGCCGTTTGGAAAATTCTTGAAAATCTTATTGCTGATTTTCGTAAGAAAGGACGCCCAGTTCCAATAGAAATTATGAACAATTTGAAGGATGCAAAAACAGCCATAAAAATCTTCAAAGCGGGTGAGTGTTACGGAGAATCTGTCCAGAAAATTGAGGAGTATTTGGCCAATCTTGAAGTTTATTTGATTTCTGAAGGGCAGAAAGCGTTTGGAAGCGAATATGCAGATGAGTGGCTGAGACGATTGGATGAAGCTCGGAAACGCTTGCCTGAAAAAGAGGAAGAAGAAACAAGATCTATTTCGGGTGTGCCAAGAGGGCAGAAGTGGATTCGTGTCAGTCCTTCAGAGGAGCTGCCGACGGAAAAGCTGAAAATGCTGGCTCAACAATCTGGGGTGACATGTAAAGCTCAGGCAGATGGCTCTCTTCTTGTTTATGGAAGCAATGACAGCGTGAAGGATTTCATAAGAAAAATGACTGAAAGTCAAAGCTTGAAACTCAGAAGGCAGAATCAGAGAATCACATAGACACCATGGTTTCACGAAGCAATAATTTTTATAGAAACATACATACAGAATGGTCTAAAGAAGATTGCAGCTTCCAGTAAAAAGGGCCGGGACGCAGACTGAATGCCCTACATCAAGAGAATAGAGCTTAAAGGGTTCAAATCATTCGGGCCAGACACCGTTAAAGTAGTCCTAGATAAGGGCTTCACCGCTATAACAGGTCCTAACGGAAGCGGAAAAACGAACATTCTGGACGCTTTCCTTTTCTCGCTTGGTGAATTAAGCACGAGAAGACTTCGTGCGGAAACGGCTGCCAAGCTCATCTTTCACGGTTCAGAAAAATCCGGACTTGAAAGAGCCAAAATGGCCAAAGTCATAATTCAGTTTGACAACACAGACGGGCGAATGCCTGTAGACACCACAACTGTCACAATTTCAAGAGAAGTATACAGAAACGGCCAAAGCGTCTACAGACTAAACGGAAGAAGAATCTCAAGAATACACAGTCTCGAAATACTCTCAATGGCCGGAATAAGCAGCACCAGCCAAAACATAATTCCTCAAGGAACGATAACTCGCCTGACAGACATTTCTCCGTCAGAACGTAGAAGAATCATCGAAGATCTCGTTGGAATAGGCCAATATGATGCTGAAAAAGCTGAAGCCGAAGAAAAGCTACGCGTGGCAGACATATCCATACGCACGGCCATGGGCAGAATAGACGAAGTACAGAAAAGACTTGATGACTTGGAAAGAGAACGCAATGAACTTCTGAGAGCTAACTTCATTCGTGACGAGATAAGAAAGTTCGAAACTGTCCGAATTTCGCATGAAATGGCCCAGATTCAGAAGAGAATGGAAGAAAACTCGGGACAAGCAGACAAAGTGAGAAGCCGAGTTGAGAAACTGCGAGGACTGCGGGACGGTCAGAGGCTGAAAAGAAGGGAGATCGAAGGAGAATGGCGCAAGCTAAGCTCAGAGATTGTTGAAGAAGGCGGCTCACAAGTACTCAAAGTTCAGATTCGCATTGGCGAAATTAAAGCAAAAGAAACTGAGCTCACTACAAGAATCAGTTCAGGCAAGATAAGTCTTGAAGGCTTGAAGAAAGTCAGAGAAAACAGTTTGCAGCAATACGAGTCAATAAGGAACGAAATCCGCGAAAATCGAACAGGTATCAAGCGACTCAGAAATGAATATGATCATATTCTGAGCCAAATAAACACAAAACAAGCCGAACACGATGTTCTAGCACAAGGGACAGCTCAACTCTGGGAAAGCCTCGGAGAAAATAGCAAAAGAATCCGTGAAATCGAACTAGGCCTAGATAGCCACTACAAGAGACTCACATTTCTGAGATCAGAATACATCAAAAACCAAAACGCAATCAACCTGCGCACAAGACGATGTAAAGACCTGAACGAGCGCAAGCAAAGATTTGCCACTACACTCGCAGAACTGGAAAAATCTTTCAGCGAACTGGAAAAAGTTCAGAAGGATCAGAAAGCGCAACTGAAAGATTCAGAGAAAACCTTGGAACGCAAGATCATTCAAAGAGAAGCTGTTGAAAAAGAGATATCTGAAGCTGGAAAAATAGCGGAGTCAGCACGTGGAGCAGTCATAGAATTCGTCACCCAAAGAGAACTAGCGGAAACCGTGGCCTCTGAAGAAAAAGCGCTCAGAAGCATAGAAGAACTAGGCGACCTAGGCGTCATCCAAGGTGTCCACGGAAGACTGCGCAATCTGGTGAAAATAGACAAAGCCTATCAACATGCAATAGAGGCAGCAGCCACCGGATGGCTTGATGCCATAGTTGTGAAAGATTTTGATGCTGCCTTCACCTGTACTGAAACCCTGCGAAAGATGAAACTGGGAAGAATAAAGATAATTCCGCTTGAAGGAACCACGCCTCCGAAACATTCCAAGATTCCTGAAAAGGAGAGCATCAAAGGTCTAGCTCCTGTGTTCTTGAGATATGACAAGACATACGAGTCTGCTGTCCAGTTCGTCTTCGGAGACACGCTCATTGTTTCCGATGACAAAACGGCGTTCACCCTTTCCAGTGAAGGCCACCGCGCAGTAACTGTTAACGGCGACCTCTATGAGACTGGCGGCGTTTTTGAAATAGGTTTTTACCGTGCTCCAATTGATTTCTCAACGATCATCCCAAGTGACGCCGCCATCAAAAGCCTAGATGAAGCTGTTAACGCCCTTCAACAACACCTTTCAAGAAGAGGAAGCGACATAACCAGTTTTGAAGAGGAAATAGACAGGACAAGAGTTGAAATCGCCCGTCTCAAAGATGCAATAAACACCCTTGATAGGGAACTGACGCGTGTCAAGAGAAGTGTCAGACGGACAAACTCGAACGTTAAACGCGTCGAACGCCTCATAGTCCGCTTGGAAAAGGAAGTTGAAACCGAAAAATCACAGATGTGGATTCACAGAGCTGAAAGAAGCAACATCCAGAAAGAAATGAGAAAACTTCAAACAGAACTCGCAGCACTCCGACGAAAAACAGACATTGGAAACATCCAAGAAATGGAGATCAAAAGAGAAAAGCTTGCTGAAGAAAACATTACCCTGAGACAGAAACTCGGCACATACCAGACAGAGATAGATACGCTCCAGTCAAAATTTGACAATGTTCTGAGAGTTGGATACCAAAACTCAAAGATCCAACTTGGGAAAGTCGAGCAACAACTGAGAAAAGTGGAGAAAGACGTTGAAGAGGCACTAAAAGAAAGAGAAGCACTGAAACAAGAATTGACTGAACTGGAAAAAAGCCGCGTTGAACTTTCCAAAAGCGTTTTCTCGGCAAGGGAAGAGTCAAAGAAATTCACAAACCAGATAGACGAGATAGACAAAGAGCTCCGCAAAGTCGATTCAGAATATGAGCAGACCGACCGACTGCTTAACCAACTTCAGCTAAACATTCAATCATCCTTACTGCAGCTAGAACAATACGGAAGCCAGCTCAGGCAATTTGGCTATGAACAGCCATTGCAAGTAACACCAAAACAGGTTGAGGAAGCAGAAACAACAATCAAGATGATGCAGTTTGAACTTGAAAGAATAGGCGCAATAAACCAGCTCGCCCTATCTCATTACGCTGAACAGACCTCACGTTACAGAGAACTATCAATAAGAATGAACGAACTCGAAAAAGAGAAACAAGCCATCATCCAATTCATGGACGAAATCGAACAGAAGAAACGCAGAGTTTTCATGGAGGCCTTCGACAAGATTAGCACAAACCTGAAAAAATACTTCGCAAAAGTCACAGGCGGAGGAACAGCCATACTCACGCTTGAAAAGCCGGATGACCCCTTCAGCGGCGGCATCGACATGCTCGTCCAATTCCCAAACAAACCAGCCATAGTGGTGAACGGCGCTAGTGGTGGCGAACGATCAGTGGCAGCTGTCTCATTCATATTCGCCTTAAAAGAATTCACCCCTGCCTCTTTCTACATACTCGATGAGGTAGACGCACATCTCGACGCTTTTCATGTGTCAAAACTGGCAGAACTGCTTCTGGAAGAATCAGAGAAAACCCAGTTCATAGCCATCACGCTTAAACCTGAAATGGTGAACAAGGCACAGAAAGTTTACGGAGTCTACGGGCGAAACGGAGTGTCAAACGTTGTGGCTGCCAATCTTCTGGAGGTGCCGAGCTAGATGTCGTCAGTAACGATAAAGAGACCATTTTACCTCCATCCACCATGGAACATTCTGTTTGAATTCAACAAGCTTGAAAAGCTCACACCATGGAACATAAATATCTCGTATCTTCTATCTTCGTTCCTGCAACAGATGGAAAAGACTGGGCACGTGGACTTCAGAGCATCAGGTGTAGCCTTAGATTCTTCAGCCCTCATATACCTAATGAAGTCTAAACTACTGTTGAAACTTGAGGAACCGCCGCCACTACCTAAACATTTGCAGGATTTTGTTCCACCGCCATTATTTCTACCTCTGAGACACGAGCTAACTTCAACAACTATCAGAAATCTGCTGGAAGTTTTAGACGAAGTTTTGAAAGGTGAAAAACTGATACGCCTGCAGAAGCCTGTTGAAGCACCCATTTTGCCGACTTTCTCAGAAATAATGCCGCTAGACCTCTACCTACTAGAAATTGAGTCCCTTATGGAAAAACTATATGCAGAGCTTGTTGAAAGGGTGAAAGGAGCAGGCATAATAGAATTTTCCTCTCTGACTAAGGGAATGATCCGAATTGAAGCCGTACGCACATTCATATTGCTGCTTTTCTTGGCACAAGATGGCAAAATAAACTTGTGGCAGAACGAGGACTCTGAGGAAATATACATAACCGTTGGGGTTTTGAACCTTGCAGAAAGCGGGAAAACAAGCGCGTAGCCCTGACGTATCCACTCAGGAAAACCAAGCTGCAGTAAAGCTGCAGCAAGAGCTGTCTCTTATTGAAGCAGCACTATACGTGGCTGGCCGTCCATTAGACGTGAACGAACTATGCTCAGTCTTGAATACGCGTTCCAAGAATAAGACTATCAAATTGACAAAAACACTCATGCAGAGCTATGCAACCAGAAACACCGCTTTAGAAATCCTAGAGCTGAAAGACGAAAGATACGTTTTGCAACTAAAAGCAGATTACACACCGCACGTCAAGAAGCTTGTGAACCGACCACTACTTTCTATAGGTCCACTGAAGACTCTGTCGTATGTAGCTTACAGGCAGCCAGTAACTCAAAAAAGAGTAATAGATGTGAGAGGACACCATGCCTATGGTCACATCAAAGTGCTGAAAGATATGGGTTTAATCGCCAGCGAAAGAAGTGGACGCTCATCAGTTCTTAAAACAACCGAGTTTTTTGCAGATTATTTTGCCTTGAGCCATGATACATCAATCATGAAAAGGGAGATTAAACACGTTTTTGACGGAATACCGAGACAAGAAAACCCTGAACCGCAAAACGGATAGGTTTATATTCAAAACAACGGATGATAATCAACGCCCTAACTAACAACGTAGGAGAACTTAAAAGTGTCAGTTTGGCACGGCGGCATACGCAAGAAAAAGCCTTCTGGCGGCAGAAGGATATCATACAGAAAAAAGAGGCGATTTGAGCTAGGCTCCTTCCCAGCAGAAACCACCTTGGGCGAAACAAAACGAAAAACTGCGAGAGGCGAAGGAGGAACACAAAAACTCAAAATTCTAAGCGACAAACAAGTCTGCGTAACAGATCCGAAAACTGGAAAAACAACGAAAGTCGAGATCACACGCGTAGCCAAGAACCCTGCGAACATCGATTACAACCGCAGAGGCGTAATAACCAAAGGCGCTGTTGTCGAAACCTCAATGGGTTTAGCGCGGATTACTTCACGACCAGGACAACATGGGATGTTGAACGCCATTCTGATTGGCGAAGAAAAAAGCTAACCATTGCTCTATTTTGTAATCGCTGTAGCACTTCTAATTTTCGGCAATAGTTTTGCGATTTCACTGATGGTTCTGTCTTTTGACTGCTTCTTCTGAACGAGAAGCAGTCCAGTCTTAAGCCAAGGCATCTTTGGGTAGGCAACATCCGCCACAATTTCACAGCTCAACCGAAGCTTCTCGACAGCATCCTTAATCTCAGTAACTCGCGGAGAGACCAGAGCCAAGTTCTTGGCCACACGTCTCCCATTCTTTCGGGTTTTCGTGGAATCAAAGTAAGCTGGCCATATGATTATCTTGTCCTGTTTCCGCATGTTTTCATTCTCCCAGAATTATTTGTGGGAATAATAAACCGTGAGCTTCTTTCCAACATCGTCTATTCTCACGAAGCCGAACCTTTCAAACTGTATCATCATGTCAGGCTTAAGCTCTCTGCATAAGCCTTCAGCGATACCTTCAATCACTGTTGCGTCTTGCATAACCACTTTGCATGGCATATCTTTTCCAACAGGTATCCAGTGAATAAGCTGTGCTTTTGTCTTTCTTGCATCGTCATAGGAATCGCTCATGAAAGAAGCTTCAGCTGAATAAATGTTTGCTTTCTCTATTCTTATGTTGAACAATTCCATCAAGCGAACCATATTTCCAATCTTTGAACCATCAACATCCTTGCTTGAAACCCAGAAGCTTGCTTCACCATTTTCTCCTTCAGGTTTTATGACGTATTCTCTTGAGCCTCTTTCAGGATGCTCAGGGTGAAGATGAAGATTCACCTCAAACTCTTTCGGCACTTTCTTGACCGTCAACTCTATTGGATTCTGCACAAAGAAGAATCGTTCAGCCGTCGGATCCAGAATTTTCCTGTTGTACGCATAAAGGTTCTCCCAGCTTAGAACCACATCCTGTGTCTTTGGACCGATGTCAATTATCATCTTTTTTATTGCTTCAGGTGTTACGCCTCTTCTCCTCAAGGCTGCAAAAGTGGCAAGCCTCGGGTCATCCCAATCCTTGAATAAGCCATCTCTCATTCCTTGGACTATCTTGGACTTGCTCAGATAGGCTCCAGTGATTTTGAGTCTGCCATAGTGAATAGCTTCAGGATACTTCCATCCCAAATGCTTATACATAAATTCCTGTCTGACCTGATTCGTCAGATGTTCCTTTCCCCTAATAATGTGGGTTATGCCCAGCAAGTGATCGTCTACGCCGCATGCGAGATTATACAATGGCCAGACGTAGTACTTACTTCCCACTCTTGGGTGAGGATACTTCTTGGCATCTATGACACGCGCCGCAGGCCAATCGCGAACTGCAGGGTTAGGATGGTTTAGGTCTGTCTTCACACGAAGAACAGCAACACCTTCTTCATAAGTGCCCTTAAGCATTCGTTGCCATCTTTCCAGATTCTCCTCAACAGCCAAGTTCCGACAAGGACAGGGTTGGTTGGCTATTGTTTTCTTTCTAAATGCTTCTGGCTGACAAGTGCAAACATAAGCGTTGCCTTCTGTCAGCAATTTCTCAGCATATTCATAGTACAGTAGGATTCTGTCGCTCTGAATGTACTCCTCGTTTGGCTTGCAGTCAAGCCAAGCCAAATCCTCACGAATCTTATCGTAGAACTCTGGAACGGGTCGCTTGATCTTTGGATCAGTGTCTTCGAAACGAAGGATGAACTTACCCTTGTAGAGCTTTGCGTATTCATAGCACAGGACTATGGCTCTGGCAGATCCCAAGTGCAAAACACAATCAGGGTTCGGTGAGAATCTAGTGACAACCTGAGGGTACTTACCTACATTCGGCAACGGTGGAAGATGCTTCTCCTCCTCAACTTTCTCCCTTACAAGAGCCTCAGGCCATTTCTCTTCAACGATTTTCTTCTGATCATCTGGAGAAAGCTTGTTAGTTTCAGCAACGACCTCATTGATCAGAGCAGAAACCTCTTTGACTTTAGATCTTAGCTCAGATCTCTCGCCCAATATTTTTCCGATAACCGCTCCTGTTTGGGCTTTTCCGTCGTGCTTCACAGCATTCAATAGGGCAATCTTTCTAATCTCTTCTCTAAGCTCATTGTCACCTTTCGATGTCAAATATTTTGCACTTCTTCAAATCTAGATTTTTCTCTCAATCAAGAAATCCGCGAAAGCTTTTAACTTTTCTTTTCCATCGGTTTCAGGTAGAAGCTTCTCAACCTCACTCCAGCTCTTCGCAACAATCTTTCGGGCAAACTGCTTAACATGCTCTATAGAACCGTATTTTTGCATAATGGCTATGGCTTCATCTTTAAGCTTTTGATCAGAGGGGTGCATGTTGAGAATCTGTGTAAGTCTGTGTTTGTTCTTAGCGTCTGCCACTGCTAGAGTGTGGATGACTATTAGGCTTCTTTTTCCTTCAGTTATATCTTGTCCTCGTCCACCTTTGCCTTTCTCAAATTCTTTACTCGTCAGATCCAGCACGTCGTCTTGCATTTGGAAAGCCACGCCTATGCTTTCAGCAAAATGCCCAAGTTTTTTCACAAGTTTCTCGTCTGCGTCAGATAGTACAGCTGCGATTTTGGCAGACATCCTCGCCAGAGTTCCAGTCTTATAAGCACACATCTGCAAATAGTCCTTTTCGCTTATCTTGTCCGCGTTAGCTAAGCCTCTGTGCCAAGCAATATCCATCGCTTGACCGAGACTGAGATTGATCATTTCCTGCACATAAATTTCGTAAACTCTGGAAAGTTTCTCAGCTGACACACTTTCTTTCTTTTTTATAAGGGGAAGCAATGGCAAGTAGTACATGGCGTTTCCAGCATTTATCGCTATATCCAAACCGTAAATTCTGTACGTGCACGGTTTTCCTCTTCGAAGTTCAGAAGTGTCTTCAATGTCGTCCACCATCAGAGTACCATTATGAACCACTTCTGGGATAATGGCGAAATCTACGAATTCATCAGGATTTTTGCCCAAAGCTTCGCAGATCAGAAGAAAAAGCGCAGGGCGCCATCTTTTTCCACCTCTGTCGAGAAACTCCCAGATCGGCTCGGCAATCGCTTTGTTCAATGTTTCAAGGTTGTATGCATAATGAGGTGGGTTAACTTTGAAAGCAACTGAATTCTTTGAGAACGCTCTCGGAATGTATTTCTCTATAGTCTTGTCAATCAGGGCGGCTTTTTCTTCAAGAAAGCTCTCGATGTCCACAGTTTAACTTCTCCCTCTCCGCGCATAACCTTCAATATCGAAGCCTCGCAGTCTTAGCCATTCAGCAGTTTTACCTGTCACAACTGTTGGAGCTCTTCGTAGGCCTTTCACTGATTCTGCTCCGACAAGAAACATGGCATTTCTTAACTCATCTATCAGAAGCGACAGCATGTCTTTTGTCTCTTCAACGCCTTTTACTGCTGCCTGCAACATAGGCTGTGAAAAACTGGCCAAGCTTGCTCCAAGGGCTATGGATTTAGCGACATCTACTCCGCTTCGAATGCCTCCTGAAGCAATCACAGGAACGTTCACGGTTTGGGAAACCTCAACGACGCTTGCAGTGGTGGGTATGCCCCAGTCCCAGAAAACGTCGCCCAATCTTCTCTGAGAACCGTACGTCTGTCCCTTTGCGCGGTAATATTCAACAGCTGCCCAGCTTGTACCGCCTGCGCCGCTCACGTCTATTCCTTTGACTCCTGCATTTTCAAGTTTCTCTGCATCTTCAGCGGCGACGCCTGCCCCAGTCTCTTTAGCGATAACAGGTTTGTCAAGTTCTCTCGCAATTTTTCCTATTTCTTCAAGAACTCCTTTGAAGTTTGTCTCGCCTTCTGGTTGAACAGCTTCCTGCAACGGGTTCAGGTGGACTGCAACAGCATCAGCGTCGATCATCTCCACTGCTTTTTTTACTTCTCGCAAACCGTATCCGTTGACAAGTTGTATTCCACCCATATTTGCTATCAAGAAGGCATGCGGAGCCTTCTCTCTCACTATGCTGAAGGATTTTGCCAATTTCTTGTCTTGTATGGCTGCTCGCTGGCTTCCTACACCCATTCCTAGACCAAGTTCTTCCACAGCTTCAGCTATCGTTTCATTGATCTTTGTCGCCTCTCCAGTTCCGCCTGTTATTGCTCCAACAATCAACGGCGCAGAAAACTTGTGATCTAGTATCGTGGTAGATAGATCTATTTTGTTTTTGCTAACTTCTGGCAACGCCCTATGGATGAAAAAAATGTCTTCAAAACCGGTTGTCGTTCGCCTAGCCTGCACATTTTGGTTTAGGGCAATTCTAATGTGGTCTGCTTTTCTTTTTCTTGTTTGTTCAGCCAAGCGTCTATTCCTTCTCTATTATCGTCGCCTCGACTTTCTCTCCTTTGAGAGACTTGTAAACGTAATTTGGTTTTGTCGCGTTCACAATAGTTACTGGAATACCTTTTTCCACAACTGGAAGGAGCTCAGCAATCTTTCCAAACATCCCACCAGTGACATCGCACGCCATAGATTTGCCAAGCTTGCCCTGCAACTTACCAAGTTCGGCTAATGTTAAATGGGAAAAAATTCTGGCGGTTTTTTCAGCTTTTGGATCAGCATCATACAGGCCGTCCACGTCTACACCCATGATTATTCGTTGAGCATTGAACTTCATCGCAATCGTGGAGACCAGTTGGTCGCCTGAAAGTATCGTAAAACCCAGCTTTGTATCCATGACGGTGTCTCCGTAAAGAACAGGCAAGAAACCAGTTTTTGAAAGCATTCGTAAGGGTGTGTCTTCAAAAGTTTTGATTCTTTTATCTTCTGTGACAATGCATGATGAGGGAGCGATGCTAACGGCTGGGATGTTGTGAACAATGAGTGAGTCCATCACTAAACCGTTGAGCACGGTCATGTAGTGGTGGGTTTCAGCAAAGCCAGCTATTTGGCTTGGGTTCTTGAAACCTTCTATTAGGGAATTTCTTTGGGCAGAGGGATGTCCGAAGCTACCGCCTCCATGAACAATTATCAGGTTCTTCACGTTTGCCTTCTGCACTTCGTCTGCTAGCCGGTCAATGGCTTGCGTCCGAGCCGCAAGCTCCGAACCTTTGTCTGTGATTACTGAACCACCGATCTTTAGTACTACGGTTCTAGCTTCACTCAATCCTTACACCTTCATCGGTCTTTCTGGCCACAAATGGTCTCCCGCCTGCTCTCTGAATGGCTTCCAAGACTTTTTCAAGCTTTTCATCTCTAGACAAGGCAATCATGCAGCCGCCACCGCCTGCTCCGGTGAGTTTGGCTCCCAGAGCCCCAGCTTTGCGCGCTGCATAAGAAAGCCATTCCAAAGATTCGTCCGAAACACCAACACCATAAAGCAAAGCATGATTCATGTTCATGAGTTCTCCAAGCGTGCTCAAGTCATTCTCCTTAAACGCGTCAATAGCTCGCAAAACGATTTCGCGAGCTGCCTTCATCATGGGTTCGGTTATCCTTGGAAAGTTGTCTACAGTTTCTCTAACTCTTTCGACCTGGACGCGTGTGGATCTTTCAACACCTGTGTCACCGATGACAAGCGGCAAATCCATCTTAACATCCAGCGGCTTGAATCCGGTATCCATCTGAAATAGAAGAGTCCCACCAAACGTGGAGATTGCAGGATCTATCCCGGAGGGAGTTCCATGAACCACTTTCTCCGCCTCAAACGCCATGCGGAAGATTTCTTCCTTCGACAATTTCACATCTAAAAGAGTGCCTACAGCCAATGTTGAGGCTGCTACAACAGCGGCTGAAGAACCCAAACCTGCACCGACAGGAATAGTTGAGTTAATCTCAATATCCACACCGATACTTTGCCCACATTTTTCACATATTTTCTCAACTGTTTGGCGGATAGGCTCAAACTTCATTTTTGCTTCTTTTGCGTCGCCATGCTCTATTCTGAATGTGTTTCTCTCAAAATTTCCTGATAGATTAAGGTTTGTGGAGCGTACATGGAGGGTGGTATCGTTGCGCTTTTCTGCTTTCACGTATGCTCTCTTGTCTATGGCGAGAACGATAGCAGGTTCACCATAGACGACGAAGTGCTCTCCGAAAAGTATAATCTTCGCTGGTGCTGAAGCAACGATCCCCATTCTTCACCACTATTTTGTGAAACAGACGGCGGCATATCCGACCACGCTGGAATAGTCGCCAATTACATCACCACTGGTCTTATAGCATAATAATTTTGCCTCTTTTCCACCCATAGTCTTTGAGGCGGCAATCAGGGCAGATATCGGACCGTAGCCGCAGGCGCTAACGCCATAAGCTTCAATGACCGAGTAGAACTTGCTTTCGTCCATCGCCTCAACAGCCGCGAGAGCCATCAAATCGTTCTTGGAAGCCTTTTCCTGACTCTCATAATGCGACATATCCGAAGACGCTATGACAAGTGCATTCTTGCCCATCAGGACTCTGCCCACAGCTTGTCCAACTTCTCGGGCAGATGCAAGATCCTGAATTAGAAAGCAAATCGGCACGATTTTGAAGCCTGAACCATAAAGGTACTGGAGAAAGGGAAGCTGAACTTCAATAGAGTGCTCATGACTGTGAGCTGACTCATCAACATCCACTATCTGTGCCTCGCGCAAAATACTATTAGCTGTGTCGCTGTCTACTTCAACATCGCCAAGCGGCGTCCGCCACGCGCCTTCATTCATGAGAGACAAGGCATTACCATATCCAGTATGATTTGGACCAAAAATGACTATTGTGTCAGGTTTACCGTCTAATGCGAGCTGATAGTAGGCGTGAGCAGCGACTGGACCTGAAAACATGTAGCCCGCATGTGGACAAACGAGCCCGACTATTTTCCTTGAACCCGCTTCATTCACCACTGGAAGCTTCTGAGGCCCAAGTTCATGAAGAAAACATTCATCAATTTGCTGCTTTAACGATCTAGCTGTTCCTTCGTAGAAGGCTCCGGCTTGACAAGGAAGCCGAACCTTCACCATTACTTTACATTTCCTCCTCTTCCTTGGTGATCTTCGCCTCGAAATCATCTATCGTTGACGGCAGATCCTTATCTTGCGCGAGTTCTCCTTTTTCACGGAGCACCTGTCTCGCCAAGAGCCAGTATATTACCGCCAGCGCTCTTCTGCCCTTATTGTTTGTTGGGATAACCAGGTCGACTCCAACGAACTCGTTGTCCGTGCTGCATAGTGCGACGACGGGTATACCTACCGAAGCCGCTTCTTTGACTGCTTGAGCGTCCGCTCTTGGATCAGATACTATCAGCACTTCTGGTTCGATACGGTTTGGATACAGCGGGTTTGATAAGAGGCCTGGAATGAAACGTCCGACTATAGGTGTAGCTTTAGTTGTTTCACAGAATTTCTTGACTGGTTCTTGAGCATAGAGTCTTGATGCAGCTACTGCGATCTTGCCTGGTTCAAACCGTGCCAAAAATTTCGCTGCTGCTTTTATTCGATCGTCAGTCTTCTTGACGTCTAACACGAATAGGCCATCAGGTCTGACACGGTATATGAATTGCTCCATGTCTCCTGTCTTCATTCTCGTTCCAATATGTATTCCCGCGGATAGCAGAGTGTCTCGCGGAAGCAGAAGCCCTTCATCTGCTGGAATGGGCGCTGACTCCGACTTTTCAGCCTCAACTGGAGCCTCAGTCTGAGGTTCAGTTTTCGGCTCTTCATCCAACGGCTTTGCTTCTATTTCGTTTTCAGTTTCTTTCTTGATTTCCTCGTCCTCTGACAAGCTTTTCTTCCTCCTTATAGCATTGGGAGATTAGCCATTTTCGCTCTATCTCCAAGGAATTCTTCTATTCTCACTAGTTCGTTTATCTTGGCGATTCGCGCTCCCTCAACGATTCCTGTTTTGATTGCAGGACATTTGAACGCCACTGCCAAGTGCGCGATATGCCAGTCGCACGAATCTCCTGAACGGTGCGACATGATAGGCACATACCCATTTTTTCTCGCCATTTCAACTGTCTCTGACGCCTCTGTAAGCGTGCCGATTTGATTCACTTTAATTATGATGGCATTAGCTGCATTCATCTTGATTCCGCGGCTTAGCCTCTCGTTGTTCGTTGTGAACAAGTCGTCGCCACAGACAAGACAGTTCTTTGCCTTCTTGGCAAGTTCTTCAAAGCTTTTATAGTCTTCCTCATGAAAAGCGTCTTCGACGTAAGAAAGATGATATTTCTTGATAAGTTCTAGGATAAAGTCTAGCTGTTCACCAGCATTTCGTTTCTTCCGTTCCCTCTCGTAAATGTAGCTTTTTCCTTTGCCATTCCACAGAGAAGATGCTGCAACATCTAACCCTAAACCACATTCGAATCCCAGTTCGCCGCCAACCTCCTCGCACGCGTTTGATAGTAATTCCAGAGCTTCCAGATCGCTCATGCTCGCTATCCATGCTCCCTCGTCGCTTTTTCCACCGTTGAACAGTTTGTTCTTCTTTTTGAAAACCTCGCCAACTCTCCGATGAATTTGCACATTGGCAGATGCCGCCTCTATGAAGGAACTTGCGCCATGCGGTAGAACAAGAAACTCTTGCATGTCAGGAGTCTTCCCGTATGTGTGCTGTCCGCCACTGATGACGTTTCCTAGCGGATAGGGAAGTTCGTTCGCTAGGCGTCCACCCAGATACTGGAAAAGGAGCGACCCGCTGGAGTTTGCAGCTGCTTCAGCGTTAGCTAGCGATATGGCAAATGCTGTGTTTCCTCCGATTATCTTGAAGTCTTTTGACCCGTCAATCTCATGCAGAGTTTTGTCAATTTCCTCTTGAAAATCAGCGTTCAGACCGACAATTTCTGGAGCCACAAGTTCCTCAACTTTCTTTATTGCCTGATCCACGCCGCCTTGCGGATAATAGACTACTTCAGCCTTTCCTCGGCTTTTTCCAGCAGGGGCTGATGCTCTGCCGAATCCAGACGTTGTTACAATGTCAACTTCTATTGTTTCCTCGCCGCGGCTATTGAAAACTTTTCTTGCAATAATGTCTTCAATAATCGTTGACATGGCGTTCTCCTTTTCACTTGCCCTAGTAAGTGTTCCTTGCTTCTCTTCTCTTTTCAGCTTCTTCATAGAACCGCAAAACCTCGTCCATGATCTCAACATGTGATAACAGCATTCGACGACAGCAGTAGCGCTTGATTCCTAAGTCATCTAAGACTTCGCCTGCGTTTTCTCCAGCCTTGACTCTTCGGGCAAACTCTTCCCATTTGTCACCAATCAGCTTGCCGCAGGTGAAACATCTTACAGGTATAATCATGCAGTAAACCTCGTTCTATCGGTAACTCTTCTGCTCTTTTGCTCGCGCACCAGGTCCACCAAATTTCTTTGGTTCCTTCTTTCTCGAATCTCCAACGATCATTGTTCTATCATATTCAGCGAAAACAGTGCGAAGATGCGTGCTCTTGGTCCATTTCAACAAAGCATTTGCCACAGCCATTCTTGCAGCTTCTGCTTGTCCCATGTAGCCCCCTCCTAATACTTTCACATCAATGTCCAACTGTTTCCAAACGTCATCTCCAACCTGCAGAAGCGGTTCTCTGATTTTCTCACGAGAAATCTCAGGTTCAAGAATTTCCAGTGGGGTTCTGTTTATGTGTATTCTTCCAATACCAGGTTTGGCTACAGCACGTGCTATGGCGGTTTTTCTTTTTCCACTAACAACTAAGACTTTCTTAACTGGCATAATTATTCACCTGCATTCCATCCTATTTCCTTTGCAAGCTCGGCAACCGTGAAATACGGACATGTAAGCTTCTTGGCTTGGGCGTTTACGAATGTTTCTGTTTTTTGATCCTTGAATTCCTTTGGAACCTGCATGTAGACCTTGAGCCTCTTGTACGCTTGTTTGCCCTTCGGCTGTTTAATTGGAAGCATGCCTTTCACGCTTTTCCTGACTATTTTGTCAGGTCTCCTGTAATGGAACGGCCCCCTATCAGGCGCTCCAACACCAAGAAATTCTTTCGCATCAGCTATCTTTCCTCTTTTTTTCCCGGAAAGTATGGCTTTTTCAGCGTTGACGATAACTATCTCTTCGCCTTTCAAGAGTCGCTTAGCGACGTACGTAGCCATCCTTCCCAAGACAAGGCCTTCTGCGTCAATTATTGCGACTTGTTTGGTTGCTGTTTGCATTTTTTCACCCAATTATTTTGATGTTTGATCCCTTTGGATTCTTTTTGATCAAATCATGGAAGGACAGGATTTTGCCGTTCACGGCAACTATTTTTTCTTTTGCTTTTTCAGAGAAAGCAAAGGCTGCCACCGTTATTGGGTGGCTCAACTCGCCTGTACTCAGCACTTTACCCGGAATTATAATTGTCTCGTTTTTCTCAGTATACCTATTCAGCCGACTTAAATTTGCGGATGGGCGGCTTCTTCGCGATTTTGCCAACCTTTCCGCAAGGTCTCGCCAGATTTCCACCTCATTCTCCTTGCTTTGTTTTCTAAGAAAACGGATAAGCTCGATGAGCTCAGGGTTTGTCGTTTTAACTTTCTTCACTCTTTCTCACCTTGATGTGGCTTTCAAACTCTTTCAATTGCTTGTCCAGAGTTTTGATGGCTTCTTCCATTATTCGTTCAGGTGGAAGAGCACCGGTAGATTCTAGATTGAATATAAATGTGTTCTCTTCCCAGCTGACACTTATTGCTTTCTTATCCTTTAGGCAGGCATCAACACAATCTTTGCAGAGCGTGCAGGCCTCCAGATTCACGACTTCGATTTTCTTGTCCTTGCCTGCTAGAACTTTCTTCGGACAGATATCCACACATTTCCCGCAAGCATCGCAGTTCCTGCTTGATATCTCGATTTTTGGATAGTACTTGTAGGCGCACATCGAGACTGGTTGCCATTTAGCGTGGTTCTTGCCTTTGCCAAGTCTCGCGTAAGCTTCTAACCGAAGTTTTTGCTCTTTCGCTAGTTTTGCTATTGGTATTTTATCGCTTACAGGCATTACTTCTTTGTTTTCTGAAGCCAGCTCGCTTGAGTAGACAGTGCGTGTTCCGTCTTTTGCCTCAACATCCAATGTAAGTGTGACTCTGCAAAGATTGCAGCCAAACTCGCTTTTACATTCACATTCTTCAGGTAAGTTGTAGCTGTCTAAATCGGTTTTAAGGGGGACCAATCCGAGTCTGTGAGATATTGTTTCATCTTGCATTATAGACGAGTTCTCAAGGATTACAATTTCATCTACTGCCATGCAGGGAACTTCGGAAGTGATTATTCTCCTCAAGGCATTCATGTAGGGAGCGTCAACGTCTCGAATAAGCAAACGTAAATTCTTATCGTTTTTCTCAAGCACTTTTATTTCCACTTATTTGGACACTCCATAACAGCCTATGATATCTGCTGTGCCGTTCAATAGAATCTTGGTGCATTATTTCAATTTT
>CAZHWL010000003.1:0-3384 GCA_964536035.1 uncultured Candidatus Bathyarchaeia archaeon
TCTCTATCGATTATTCTTCAAAACTAAGGACGAAAGAAACATGACAGAAAACTTGAGCTCAAACTACAAGAAGCTGATGGAAAAGACGAAGGATCTTGCAATTTTCATGTCTGCTGAAAGCATTATCATGTGGGATATGGAAACGATGATGCCGCCGAAGGCTATTGGACTCAGAAGTCAGCAATTGGCTTTGCTCAGTCGCATTCAGCACAAGATGGGAACTGATCCAGAGGTAGGTGCTCTGATTGAGAAAATCATGCGCCACCCAGACTATGACAAACTTGACGCCGTGCAAAAAAGAAACGTCTGCCTAGTGAAAAAGAATTACGATGAACAAACGAAGCTTCCTGAAGAACTAGTGGCAGAAATGGCAAAACAGAACGCCATAGCAATTGACACATGGAAAAAAGCCAAAGCAGCTAAAAATTTTGCCATGTTCAAACCTGCGCTTGAGAAGAACATTGAACTCGCTAAGAAAGCAGCAGAAATACTAATGAAAGTCAAGGAAGCAGCCACACCATACGATGCCCTGATAGACATCTTTGAACCAAAAATGACAGCGAAGGAAATTACAAGAGTTTTCGATGAACTACAGAAAGGCCTAGTTTCCCTACTAAGAAAGTGCGAAGCAGCTCCTAAACAGCCAGATGCCAGCATACTTCATCGGAAAGTACCAATCGACGTACAGCGCAAAATAGCTGTCGCACTTGCTGAAGCGGTCCAATACGACGTTACATCAAAGAACGCAGGAGGAAGAATAGACGAAACAGAACACCCATTCACTAACGGCTACTATGACGATGTGCGAATAACAACACATTATTTCGAGGACATGTTCGCTTCATCCATATTCTCCGTACTGCACGAAGCAGGACACGCCATCTACGAACAAGATCTTAAGCCAGAATGGATGTATCAACCAGTCGGAACCGGCTGCTCATCAGGTTTTCATGAATCACAATCACGAACCATAGAGAACATAATCGGCAGATCCCGAGAGTTCTGGAAATACTTCCTGCCAAAACTGAAAGAGATCGCTGGCAAAACCCTCACAGACATAGACCTAGACAAATTCGTGCACGCCATAAACCAAGTAAAACCATCAAAGATACGCGTCGAAGCAGATGAAGTAACCTACGGACTTCACATCATTGTAAGATTCAACATTGAACGTGACCTATTCGCTGACAAGATAACCGTGAAAGAGCTACCAGAGATCTGGAACCAAAGCTACAAGGACTATCTTGGAATCAAAATCAACAACGACTCAGAAGGCGTAATGCAAGACACTCACTGGGCCAACGGCTACTACGGATACTTCCCAAGCTACGCGCTAGGCAACATCTACAGTGGACAACTACTGGCGGCAATGGAAAAAGATGCACCAGACTGGAGAAAACAGCTTGAAAAAGGAAACTTCGCACCAACAAAACAATGGCTGATCAAAAACGTCCACAGCCAAGGAAACCTCTACGACCCACCGGCTCTCATCAAGAAAATAACAGGCAAAGAGCTGGCAGTCAAACCATACCTAGATTACCTAAATGGGAAATACTCGAAGCTGTACGGCTTCTAGCCAACTTTCCCTTTTCTTATGTACTGATGCACTTCCAGAGCAATTTCTGCAATAATAGCCGCAGCCAAGATGCACAGGCCACTCCAACCCAGCACCGCGTTGTAAATATTGCTACCATACAGAAACAGAATACCGCCAAGTATTGCAAGGCACAGACAAAGTAGGTCTTTCAGAGACATGTTGACCACGCTTTTGATTTAGACCCAATACACATTCGAGGCTATATAGGTTTAGCCCTAATGCGGCAACAAAGCCACAAAAGGAAAAAAACCTTAAAATTCCATGAGGTTTGACACTGACCAGAGCCTGACACCGACACTTGTTTGTCGAATTTTGATAGGTGGTTCTCCACATCTTAACTCATCCGACAGTTTTAAATAGAACCTTAACAGTAAAACGAAGCAATGGTGAACATTAATGTCGGAAAATGCTGTCAAGAAACCGGAAACTAAAGATGAACTCGTCAAAATACTGACGGAAGCAGCCAAGAAAGCTCTGGAACATCAAAGAGCGCCTAAAGCGAAACCGACAGTTTCTGCAACAGCCGAGGCACTAAACATACATCGAGACACTCTACACACATGGCTTAAAGAATTTAATGTCGATTTCAAAGAAATCACAGAGACCATACCGACAGAATATGAAGGGGAAAATGTCGGAACCTCCAAAAGCACGTACTTGATCGGCGAGGCCCTTGTCGGAGAAGGAAATGAAGTTGCACACATTGATTTGTTGATGGGAGACAAATGCGGTCCTGTTGGCGAAGCTTTCGCCGCGGGAATCTCGAACCTCTCTGTTGGCCACACGCCATTACTTGCTGTCATAAGGCCGAATCTTCCACCAAAACCCCACACGTTGATAGTGCCAAAGGTAACAGTGAAGAACCTTGAAGACGTGAGCAAAATCTTTGGCCCTGCACAAGCTGCTGTTGCGAAAGCCGTTGCTGACGCGATGGAAGAAGGAATCATTCCAAGAGACAAGGCGGATGATTGGGTAATAGTCTGCAGCGTGTTCATACACCCAGAAGCCTCTGATTTCCGCAAAATATATCATTACAACTATAGCGCAACCAAAATGGCGCTCAAGAGAGCCCTTTCGAAGTATCCGACGCTTGAGAAAATCTTCTATGACAAGGATAGAGCTAAACATCCAATAATGGGCTTCAAAGTTCCACGCCTCTGGAGGCCGCCTTACCTGCAGATTTCGCTGGACAATCCAGATCTGGAGAGAGCGAAGAAAGTGATACAGCAGCTTCCTGGAAGCGACAGAATAATCATCGAAGTAGGCACACCGCTCATAAAGAGATACGGAACCAGAGTGATAAACGACCT
Organism: uncultured Candidatus Bathyarchaeia archaeon; assembly: GCA_964536035.1. Taxonomy (GTDB): domain Archaea; phylum Thermoproteota; class Bathyarchaeia; order Bathyarchaeales; family Bathycorpusculaceae; genus JBGPAV01. Next base: position 2,908 of record CAZHWL010000003.1, read on the forward strand.
GAGACAAGTTGCAAAAGACATGTTCGTTGTCGCAGATCTGAAAACACTGGACGTTGGAAAAGTCGAAGCCGATCTGGCATACGATGAAACTGCAGACGCCGTAGTCGCAGCAGGACTCGCACCAGCAGAGACACTGGACTCCTTCATACACGAAGCCAAGAGACTTGGAATATATGCTGCAGTCGACATGCTGAACGTAGAAGATCCTGTGAAGAAACTCAAGAGTCTCAAAGAATTCCCTGACATCGTCATTCTCCACAGAGGTATAGATCAAGAAACCGGAAGAACCCTCGGACTAGGTTTGATTCAAGAGATTCGACAGACGTTCAAAGACAAAAAGTTCCTAGTTGCTGTCGCAGGCGGAATAGTGCCCGAGACTGCCAGAGAAGCCTTGCAGAAGGGTGCAGACATAATAATTGTTGGAAGATACGTGACGCAATCAAGGGATATCGAGCGTTCTGTAAGAGATTTCCTTGA
>CAZHWL010000003.1:3484-9152 GCA_964536035.1 uncultured Candidatus Bathyarchaeia archaeon
TCGAGCGTTCTGTAAGAGATTTCCTTGAGTCAACCCCTGAAATGCGCGAAGACATAGACCTATTCAGAGTCCACGTGGAATAGCTTATCAAACGCCCGAACATTCGGGCACCCAACTTTTTATTGTTCTAAGCAAAAATCTTGAAGGCAAGATAGGCTACCAAAAAGATAATGCCAGTTGAAAGAAAAACCCAGAAAAATCCAAATGTCTCAGCAACAAAGGGGCCAACGTAAGAGCCGCATGCCCCACCTACACCTATCAAAACATTGAACAATCCAGCCTTGCCTGCTGGAATGAGCTCCATTGACAACGAAAGAGTGTAGACCAAAAAAAGAGCATAGGCAAAACCCATCATGATCAAAACTCCAGTTGCAAGCACTACTTGATACGTCGTTGTCGGCAGAACTAGAACAAGAAGAAGCGCAAGGAAACTTCGAAAGATGACAACGCGACTTACGTTGGGTTTTTCAACTACTTGAAACGATCTGATACCGGCTAAGAAATATCCCGCTACGCCTCCACCTGAGTTCATTACAAACACGGCAAAAACAAAGCTTGCCGGAAGAGATGCAGTCGTGGCTATGTTAGAGATGAATATTGGCATTGGAGTAAACAGTATGCTGGTTGCAAGTGAGAATAGGACAAGGCCAATGCAGAAAGCGTTGATGTTTTCTCTTTTGAGCCTTTCATTCACTCGTCCACCATCCAGTATTCGGGAGGCAAGGGATATGCCACGATATGCAAAATCTATGGATTTTTCCATACTGACTAAGCCTCTTTCGAACACTAAAGCAGGATCAGCTATCAGCACAGTAGAAAGGGCAAATGCGACCAAATTTAGGACGCTAACCACATACAGCGTATTTGTGGCACCTGTCCCGCTGATAGACAACAGAAACCCCAGAAGTAGGCCGATAAGCCAACCGGTTTCAGTGAAGCCTTCATAGAAAGCGAAAGATCGTTCCCAATCTGTTCTGGAATACGATTCGGCTATTAGGACGTTCTTCGGCGCTTCGTGGGCAGCGTGAAGAATTGACAGGGCTGCATAGAGAACTATCAACAGACTGATGCTAGTTGTCATAGTGAACAAGTAAAGAATAATGCTTGACGATACGAAAGACAAGAGAATATATCGTTTATACTTCTTCGTTCTGTCGCACAGGTATCCCCAGAAAAATGAAGCAGGAATTGCCAAAAACAGCGCCGTCGCGGCCAAGATTCCTATGTGAACAAGAGAGCCCTGAACCGTTTCGCTCATTACGTATAGCGGCAGGAACACGGATAGCAAACCAAACCCCATTTCGTGGAAGAAGAATCCTAACCGCCACATAGCCACAGAACGACTTCACGGATGAATTAAAACCTTTACATCCTAGCGTAGGTCTTTCTGAGAAGCAAAATGTTCCTCATAAATCCTTAATAGTAAGCGGCCCAACTTTCATTAACGCGTTTGGAGCGTTGCAGTCAATGGCAAAGTTCAAAGTTATAGTGTCAGATCCAGAAGGAACTTCAAAAGTGGTTGAACTTGAAGAAAATCGTGCCGTCCCATTGATCGGCAGAAAGATAGGCGAGATAATAGATGGATCTGTAGTGAACATTCCAGGGCAGAAAATACAAGTTACCGGTGGTTCTGACAAAGATGGATTCCCCATGAGACCTAGCGTCCATGGTGGTGTTCGCCGAAGAATTTTATTGAGCGGAGGAGTAGGGTTTAACTCTCAAAAAAAGGGAATGCAGAAACGCAAGACGATAAGAGGCAACGTCATCACAGATGAAATTGTCCAAATAAACTTGAAAATAGTGGGAAAAGCGAAAAAGCAACAAGAAGAAGGCACCAAAGTAAAACAAAAGAAAAAGGAACATCCAAAGAAGGAAGATGAAGAAGGAGCACCGAAGGAAGCCCAGCCGCAAAGCAATGGCTCTTGACTGATGATTCAAGATTTATTAACTGGCGATATTCAATCCTCTCAATCATCTGTATAATTAATGGGAAATGTAAAATGAGTACCGAGAAAAGCAAAGCCTCGCCACAGCAGCCTGAGGTCAATGTTGGTACTATGGGTCATGTTGACCATGGCAAAACGACACTTGTACAGGCCTTGACTGGTGTCTGGGCTTCAAGACATAGTGAAGAATTGAAGAGAGGAATCACGATCAAACTGGGCTATGCTGATATGCCTATATACAAATGTCCGGATTGTAAACCTCCAAAAAACTTATCCACCCAACCCATTTGTCCTAACTGTGGTTCAAAGGCAGTTTTTGTTCGCGCAATCAGTTTTGTAGATGCTCCTGGACATGAAGCGTTGATGGCTACAATGCTTTCTGGTGCCGCAATAATGGATGGTGCGATACTTGTTATTGCAGCGGATGAACCGTGCCCGCAACCTCAAACAAGAGAACACTTGGCAGCCGCTGACGTAATCGGTATCAAGAACATCATTATAGCACAGAACAAGGTTGACATAGTTGATGAAAAGAGAGTGCACAAAAACTATGACGAGATCAAAAAGTTCGTCAAAGGCACAGTCGCAGAAGACGCACCAATAATACCGATCTCAGCTCAGCGAAGAGTAAACATAGACGTCCTACTTCAAGCCATGGAAGAACTAATACCCACACCGAAGAGAGACGAGACAAAACCGCCTCTAATGTATATTGTCCGCTCATTTGACGTTAACAAACCGGGCACTCAAATTGAAGAACTTGAAGGCGGAGTCATCGGAGGAACGATACTTCAAGGCAAATTCAAAGTCGGCGATGAACTGGAGATACGTCCCGGAATAGTCAAGGAGAAAGAAGGAAGAACCAACTATACACCACTTCTCAGCGAGGTCGTAAGTCTCCACGCAGGCGGTAAAGAAGTAGGCGAAGCCCGCTGCGGAGGTTTAGTTGGTGTTGGAACACTTTTGGACCCATCGTGTTCCAAGGCAGACAGTCTGATAGGAAACATTGTTGGAAAAACCGGAATGCTTCCGCCCACCTTATCAGAGCTGACAATGGAAACTCAGATTCTTGAACGCGCGGTTGGAACGAAAGAGCTGATAAAGCTTGACGAGGTAAGCATGAACGAGACTCTGCTTCTGCATGTCGGAGCCGCCATAACTCTTGGGAAGGTGACCTCGGTCAGAAAAGACGCGGTAGTTGTGAAACTCACTCGACCAGTATGCACTCAAACAGGCTCAAGAGTTGCCATAAGCAGAAAAATAGCGGGAAGATGGCGACTTATAGGATACGGAATGACAAAATAAGCATGCCATCAACACTCAAACCAGCAAAGGCAAATTTGAAAATAATTTTAGACTCAAATGCCTTTTTCGTTCCACTTCAATTCAAGATCGACGTTTTTGAAGAACTTGGAACGTTGGTTGGCAGAAATTTTGAGCCAATCCTGCTGTCTCCAATTCTTAAGGAAATTGAAAGAATGGCAAAAAAAGATAATCCGAAAATAAGAAAGGATGCAAAATACGCATTGAAATTAGCTGAAAGATGCAAGTTAGTCAGAATAGATGATGCCATGATTCAGCCAGACGACGCGATAGTGCAAGTTGCTCATGAATGGAAATGTCCAGTCTTTACGAACGACATGCCACTTAAAAAGAGGCTAAGAGATATAAATGTGCCAGTCATTTATGTGAGGCAAAAGTCACGATTAGAGATTGATGGGAGGTTATGACCCTCTTGTTTAAGCTTATAACACTGGAAGACACGATACGGATTCCACCTGAAACATTCGGAAACCCGCTTGAAAAAGTTGGCCATCAACAGGTCAAAGCAAAGTATGAAGGCGTGGTCAATGAAGAATTAGGATACGTAATAGCGGTAATAGATGTGAAAGTCAGCCCCACTGGAAAGATTATTCCTGGAGATGGCGCAACCTATCACAAAGTGGCTTTCTCACTGCTGGCTTTCTATCCTATGCTACAAGAGGTAGTTGAAGGGGAAGTCGTGGAGATCGCAGACTTTGGAGCCTTCGTGCGAATAGGACCCATAGATGCGTTGCTTCATGTTTCTCAACTCATGGACGATTTCATTTCCTACGATGAAAAGCAAGGTGTTCTATTAGGTAAGGAAACGAAGAGGAAGCTAATAAGTGGAGATCAGGTTCGTGTAAGAATAACTGCAGTTTCACTCGGCAGAGCTGGAAGCTCTGGCAAAATTGGCGTGACAGCAAGACAGCCATTTCTGGGCAAATTGGAATGGATCGAATATGACACGCAAAAGATAAAGGAAATTGCAGAAAAGAAACCACCTGAGAAACCTCAAGCAGCTCAAAAGAAAAGTGATCAGCAATGAGCGAAAAAGCTTGTTCATCATGCCATTTCTTGACCAAAGAGGGCACATGCCCAAAATGTAGAACCACCAGTCTAAGCGATGACTTCAGTGGTTTAGTCATAGTTTTTGATCCGGAAAACTCCGTGATAGCTAAAGCAATGAATATCAAGGAGAAAGGACGCTACGCGTTAAAGGTCAGATGAGATGGCCGTCGTCTACAGCCTTACGCCGAGTTTGCGCAAGAAACTTGGACAGCCTCTTGGCACGCTTATTCGCGGCTCTTTCGCTGAAACAATGAACAGATTAAAAGAAATGGTAGAGAAAGAGAAACCGAGCTGCATCATCTCCGTAGGCGACACCGTTTCAAAGAACATGACAAAAAAGGGGTTCATCCCGAAACTTGCAATCGTGGACAACATAACTATGAGAAAAGTTACCAGACCAACAACTTTCACCGCTGACAAGACAGTGTATGTTCAAAATCCTGCCGCCACAATAACAGATGAAGCCATAAATGCGATTCAGGAAACATTTAGGCAAAATGGAACCACAAAGATTATTGTAGTTGGAGAGGAGGACTTGCTGACTCTCGTTGCTGTTCTTTATGCACCTAATGATTCATTTGTTGTCTATGGCCAGCCATATGAAGGCGTTGTCGTAGTCAGGGCTTCAGCATCTAAAAAAGAGGAAATTGCTGCAATACTGAAGGCTATGGAGAGCCCTCGAAAAGCTAAATAGGAAGGCATTGTATCAAGTCAACACCACACGCAGGGAAAAATCATGGAAATCAAAATCCTCTCAGATAATCACAATCCCATGCTCAAACGCAGGGAAATCAGTTTTAGAGTAGAACATGGGCAACTGGGCAGCACGCCTTCCAGAAAGGAAGTTAGAATGGCTGTGGCTGTAGCGTTGAAAACAGATGAGAATATCGTCTTTGTCAAAAAATTTGTAACCAAGACAGGTATGCAAACAGCTACAGGTTTTGCTAATGTTTATGAGAGTATTGAACAGGCAAAGCTTATTGAGCCAGAACACATTGTGAACAGAAATATTCCACCAGAAAAACCGAAAGAAGAGACGCAAGGGTAGGATTAAAGCATGTCGAAGAAAGCTGAAACGCTGAAGAAGGAAGCTCCGAAGAAAGAGGCACCGAAGGAAGCCCCAAAAGAAGAAGTGAAAACTGAAAAAATTGAAAAAGCAGAGAAGGCGCCGAAGCCAGAGAAAAAGAAGAAACCTGAAAAACGTATTCACACGTTATACAAAGTGGAGACCGACAAGGTCACAAGGCTACGACCGACTTGCGAGCGCTGTGGCACAGGATACTTCATGGCTGACCATGGCAACAGATACACTTGTGGACACTGCGGTTTCACACGGTACAAACGTGCTG
>CAZHWL010000003.1:9252-23547 GCA_964536035.1 uncultured Candidatus Bathyarchaeia archaeon
CATGGCAACAGATACACTTGTGGACACTGCGGTTTCACACGGTACAAACGTGCTGAGAACGAGCATGTTTAAATCGTTGGTCGCTCTGTTGTTTTTTGATGATTTAGATGCTTAGGGTAAATGTTTCTGTAACCAACATTTCTGCTGATCGTTTTTGGGATATCAAAAAGTCTATCCCTCAGATCCAGATAAACACAAATCTCAACCTGATTGGGATGGAAAAGAAATCCGAGGATTCTCTGGAAGTCCCCTTTATTTTAACCATCAATTACAACCCATCCATAGCACAGTTAAGCATGAAGGGCAAGGCATATGTGACCGGGGACAAAGTTGAGCTTGAAAAAGTCTACAAAGACTACGAAGAAAAGAAGCCCCCACCACCCGTGATAGTGCAGTCTATTTCAAACGTTGTTTTCATAGAATCAGTAGTCGTATCAAGAGCTCTGAATATTCCGCCACCAATTCCTCTGCCTCAGATACCTGAAGCTAAACCACCAAGCGAGAAAACCACAAAGGTAGATTACAGCGCGTAGACGGATATCTTATTTTAATGGCACATACATTGACGAGCGCGAAGCGCCAATACCCGGCGTTCCATGCCTCACAGGCTTGTTCGTGATGGCGAACTCACCCAGATAATGACCAATCATTTCTGGCTTAACTTCCACCGCAACAAACTCTTTTCCATTGTGAACAGACACCGTTATTCCGACCATTTCTGGAAGGATGATCATGTCACGTAGGTGTGTTTTAACGGTTGGGCTACCTCCCTGCCTGAGGGCTTCTCGTGCTTTTCTGATCTTTTCGAGAAGTATCCTGTGGTCAGGAGAGAAGCCCCGATGGAGACTCCTTCTTTGTCTTGAAGGAAGAAGGTTGATTATTTCGTCCATAGATAGAGTCTGCAGTTGCTCAAGAGTGTATCCGCGGTATGTGAATTCTTTTGGCATGTTTTCTTCACCTTTTTGGCGATTTTATATGTTATAAACCTTCTGCTATGCTTGCAGCGCGCGCGCTCTTCTTCTTTCTTCCGGTTCCTCTTGCTGCGATGAGACCGACTTTTTGTCCTGGAGGTGCTCCGTGTGAGGTAGTTGTTCCAACTCTTGCGCTTCTCTTGCTGCTTCCAAATGGGTGTACTGCAGGAACCATTGCTCTTCCTCGTGTTCTTGGATATTTGTGTCCTTTAGCTTTCATCAAGTGGAAGTGGGACCCAGCTTTTAAGAAGGGTTTTTCAGGTCTTCCTGCTCCTGAAACGACACCAACTGTGGCTCTGCAATAGTTGTCTATGTACTTGGATTTTCCAGAGGGAAGTTTGATTATCGTCCCCTGTGGTGTATGCGTTACGACGGTTGCGTAAGTTCCTGAGGATTTCGTGATTTTGCCACCGTCTCCGGGGTGGAGTTCAATATTGCAGATCATTGTTCCTTCAGGGATTTTCCCGAGAGGTAGTATGTTGCCTACTTCTATTATGGCTTTTCCGCCTATCTGTATTTGCTGGCCTGTGTGAATGCCTTCAGGTACGATTGTATAGCATTTCTCACCGTTTTCAAATCTCACTAGGGCAAGTGGGGAACCTCTGCCTGGATCGTGGAAAAGCTGCTCGATTGTGCCATTAGTGACAGCTTCATAATGCTCTTTTGCACTGATCGCCAAGGGGTATCTTGAGGGCGCCACTCTTTTGTGCGTTGACGCTCTGAAAACAGAGCCCCCACGTCCGCGTCTCTGAACACGAATTCTCTTTCCCATTTGTCAGTCCTCCATGTGATTTTACAGGATTCCAAGTTTGATCGCGACGTCTGCCGCTTTGAACTCAGGCTGCAGCATAACAAAGGCTTTCTTTTCACCCTGTGGAGTGATGTGGGTGTTGACGGTTTTGACCTTCACTTCATATAATTCTTCCACTGCCTTCTTTACGTCAGCTTTGCTTGCTTTCAGGCTGACTATGAAGACCAGTTTGTTTTCTTTTTCAACCATGATGCTTGCAGATTCAGTCATGAGCGGATAACGTATGACTTCGTAAGGTTCCATTATGCCTCTTCTCCTTCTCCATAGAGTTCATTTAGCTTTCCGATTGCGCTGTTTGTCCATACTGTTAGCCTTCCAAGATGTGTGCCGGGTGCCAGAAGCTCAGCATTCAAGTTCTTTACGATAACAACATCCACGCCAGGTATGTTCTCGGCAGCTTCCACTATTCCTCTATTTTCTGCCACCACGAGCAAGGGACCTTTGGCTTGCTTCATTTTTCTGCCGCGGAGTTTACCTTTTCCAGCTCGAGTGTTTCTGCTTTCTCTTACTCGATAGATTTCGGAGAGAATGCCCAGATGTATAAGTGTTTCTTCAACTTCTTTTGTTCTCTTTAGACTTTCAAAATCATCTGTTACAACAAGGGGGATTTCGAGGATGTCTTCAATTGCGTGCCCTCTTTTTGCCACAGTCTCTCTGGATGCTGTAGCAGCTATTGCTGAAAATAAGGCTAAACGTTTCTCTTTCTTCGGGATTCGCTTGACTATTTTCTTTTCAGAAGTTGGTGGATGTGCTGCTCTTCCCTTCACTGTTCCAGGGGAAAACGCTGCTCTGCCGCTTGGTCCTTTAGTTCTGGGTATTCTTGAGATACCCGAACCTGTACCTCTGGATTCGGCTGTTGTTCGTTTGCCAGCCATAGGATCTCGGCCTTGTGGCTGGAACCGTGTGGACTGTATTGCCAGGACAGCCCGTTTTATGACATCAGGCCTGAGGGGTGTTGCAAAAACCGTGGGTAGATCGACCTTGCCGACTGGTTTACCCTCAAGGTTGAAGATTTTAGCTGATTTCTTAGTCATCGGTTTTCACCGCCTATCTTCCTTGGGGAGATTCGAGAGATACGTGTGTGATTTGCGGTGGTTCTTCGCCCACATTTCTTGGCGGACGCGCTGGATATCGCAGTCTTATAGCTCGCTTTTCTGTGCCCGCTATACTTCCTTCTAGTATGACGTAGGGACCTTTGACGAGACCATATCTGATGAAACCTCCTTTCGGTGTAACTTCTTTTCCATCTGTGCCTATTTTGAGTATACGCTTATTGTATTGTATTCTTTGATGAAACCCCATCTGACCTGCCCTAGCTACACTGTACGTGACGTGATGCGGATTCCATGGCCCTAAAGTGGCTACACCTCTCTTTGTTTTGCGTCCCTTTGCTTGAAGTATGGTTACGCCCCAGCGCTTTACTGGTCCCTGAAAGCCTTTTCCTGTGGTTATGGCGCCTATGTCTACGAATTGGCCGTCCTTGAAGAGTTCTGTTGGTGTGATTGTTTTTCCTAGCAGGTTCTTTGCGTATTCGAATTGCTGTTGGATTGTGCCGCCGCCGATTTCCATTTCAGCCATATCTGGTTTTTTCTTTGACAAGCTAGTTTTTTCAGGTTGCGTTATTGTGATAGTTCGTATCGCCTTGATTTCTGATAGGTTGCCTTCTATTTTCTTGAGACTAGCTTCCGCGTCAAAATTTTCTGGCAGTGTGAGTATTCTTTCAAGATCGTCTGGGGGGTCTTTCATCCATGCTTCGGACAGTGTTTGTAGTCCGTAGAGGTTTTTGGTGTAGGCTCTTACAGCGCATATAATCATGGGAGGTGTCTCTAGGATTGTGGCAGGAGACATCACTTCTTTTCCGAAGTTTGGTGAACGTTTTCTGTCTTCTATCTTAAAGACATGTGTTGTTCCGGCTTTGTAGCCGATAAAACCGAGAAGCCTAGGCGCGTTTGCCATTATCTTTGGCCAGAAACGTATTCTGGCTATTTGGCGCTTAGCGCGATGCCTAGGCAAGTAAGCTAGTGAACCATGTCGTGGAGCATGCGTTTTTCTATGTCCCATTGTTTTTCCGCTTCGTGTCTGTTAGCAATGAGAGCAATTGGTTATAAACATTACCGTTATGGTTCATGTTTAGGTCGACATTCTTATTCTCGACACTTTGAACTTGACGCCTTGATCCTGACATGACAGCTCGTTCACCATATTCATCCAATCTTCTTTCGGCAAGTCTCTTGACAAGGGCGTAAGATAAGGTGTTAACGAGCATAGGGCGTACAAGCAGAGATTAGTTGACTCGCTGAGAACTACGTTTGGATCTTCAAAGACTATTCTGTCGCCAACTTTGTAGTTTGCTGCACATTTTTCAGGAATCCTAACAACTTCCAATACTACTCTATACATGTCATCTCACTCTAGTTGTTTGTTGCACATACATGAGCCATCTCATCTTTAGGGTTTTGTTTTCTTCTCAGATATGACTCTGTCCCAAAATATGGGCTACAGGCTAGTGTCATAGCTGGGAAATGTTAAATCTAGGGCGGATAAGTGTTGTTGGGGAACCAGTATGTCTGACAACGTGTCCCGTGTTGCACACGCACTTTACAATTCAGGATGCCTCAAGTTTGGAAGCTTCAGAATCAAATCGGGAGCCATCAGCCCATACTATATTGATCTAGCTTGTTTACTCTCTTCGCCTAGGGAACTCTGCAATATTGCTGAAGTAGTTGCTTGTGAAATCAAAAACCTGATGGCTGTTGATCAGATTGACAAGCTGGCTTCAATTGAGCTAAAAGGTGCTCTCATATTGCCTAGCATAGGTTGTCAAGTGGACTTACCTTGTGTGGTTGTAAGGAAGGAAGAGAAAGCCTATGGGGTGACTGGCAGAATTGCAGGAGCAAGTGTCGTCAAAGGTGATCACATCTTATTTTTTGATGACGTGGTTAGCGAAGGCCTATCTAAAGTTGAAGGCATAAAGCCGTTGAAGGAACTTGGGGCCAAGGTCAAACATTTGATGGTTGTTGTGGACAGAGAGCAGGGCGGAAAAGAAAAACTTGAGAAATTAGGCTACAAGATTCACGCTTTGGCAAAGATTTCTGAGCTAGTCAAAAGCCTAGCCGCATCTGGAGCCATTTCGAAAGAACAAGCTGAAACCGTTTTGAACTACATTGGAAGAAAATAGCGTCTTAACCCGTTTACCGCTTTTCGTCTAGATAGCAATGGCCTGCGGCAACTTTCTTTTGCATTCCCTTAAGCCATTTGTCAAAACCCGTTGTTTTAATTCTCTGCAATTCCTTCTTAACTGATTCATATTGTTGTAACTTCTCACATTCTTCCATATCAGAACATTCTACACAAAGCGTGTAACCTTTTTGTTTGCAGCATTCGCGAACTATACAGTTGGGGTTTCCGCCACCACTTCCACAGCCAGGACATTCGCCGAAGAGTTTAATCAAACCGTCCATAACCTTTTCAAATTCCTCATAGTGCTGAAGCGATGGCTCCCATTTCGCAAGTTCTGGCATCATCTTGTCAAAGTCATAAGCGCCAATGACCTGTTTCAAATTTTCAACAGCTTGCTTTATTCTTCCCTGATAGATGCCGCACGCGCCACAATACAATCCACAGTAACCGACCAAACTCTTTGCGTTCATAACCAAAGCAAACACCTTTTTTGACATACTGCCAACTGTTCAAAAGTACATGATTCTTATAAGGTCTTCATTTTCAATCGGCTTCAAAACCCGGCTTGTAAGTGTTCTTCAAAATATTCAAAGATTTTTTTCGCAGCTTGTTCAGGAAGGCATTGAGTAGTGTCTACTGCAAGTTCTGGCTTTAAAGGAGGCTCGTAAGGCTGTCCAACGCCAGGTACAGTTGGAGCTTTACCTTGCTTAGCATGAGCGTATATCTGCTCTGGCGCTTGATAGGTTTCTTTTCTCTTCGCTTCTCGCCCCATGCAGATCTCTAGAGGGCATTGCAAGTAAACTTCCATGAACTTATCAATCTGTTGCCTAGCATTGTCTCTGTATCGTCTCAGGTTGCCAGTAGCATCAATTATCACGTTCACGCCATTCTTTGTCAGAAGTTCAGCAATGTAAACAAGTGTAGCGTAGACAGCGTCTCGTTCTTCAAGCGAGTAACAGGGTTTGGGAGTCAATATCTTTCGCAGAGCATCAGAAGATAGGAGCTGAACATTGACGCCTGTTTCGTTTAGAAGTTTGAGCAAAGCCTCAGAAACAACAGATTTACCGCTTCCAGGCAGTCCAGTTATCCAAACACACCAACCGGTCTTCACGTTCATCTGTGCTTCCTGCTCGTTAACTCTAATGGTAGTTCTTGCATGAACCGCCTTAAAAACTCGTAATCTCGCAATCTAAAAAGGTGACTGCCACAGCTACAATCTGGAGCGCCAAACCTCTCTATTGAAAAACCGTTTTCTGCTAAGCATCCTGCAATTTTGCATTCAGCAATTCTCTCATCGATTTTGTCGAACACTTCACGGATTCTTACGCTCTTAAGGCCGAGAAAGTAGTCAATGTGCCAAAACTGGTTTTTTGCGTGTGCCGAGATGGCGTTTTGTCCTCTTTCCTAGGTTGTTTTGAGCTGAACCGACATAGGCATATATTCCGCTTCCAAAATTAATAGTGCCGAGTGAGCCGACTTTCACACTAATATTCTTGTCGACATGACAAGAACGTAGACGCCTTTCATTAGGTTCGTTTGCTGGTTTGGTCCGGCTCGTACCATTTCAGAATCTCGTCAATCGCCTTGATTGAGTATCCTATCTCCTTGAGAATCCGTTTCAGATCATCGACTGATTCTATACCCAAATCCAACACCTGTAGAATAGAAATATTTAGTCAGAATCCGTATTTATTGTTATTCCGAAACCGGAATATTTCACAGCAAAATGTGCCTGTTTGTTAGCCATTTATTGCAACTTCTCAACTGCCAGTATAGGAGTTGACGCGGTGTATATTGAATTTATCACTTTTCAAAACATTCTTCACAAAACTGAGCAATTTGACCCGCACATCAATTTTCAGCTTAGGATACCAAACAGGTGAAGCCACAACCAATCCGCGCCAAGCGTAGAATGGCTGCACGACCTCTAAAATCTCCTGATCGCCTGTCTTCTCCAAATAGTTCTCCCAGAAGAGCTTGAATAGATGCTCAAAAGCGCCTGTAAGCTCGCCGTATTTCTGCAAGGAATAGAAAAGGTAGTTAACAGTCATCGCGGCAACATCATCAGCAGGTTCGCCCCATTCGCCTCTGCTTCGATCCAAAACCGTAAAATCCACGCCTTTCCTGAAAAGCAGGTTCCACGGATGAAAATCTCCATGAACTTGGCTAAGTCTATGCGTCTTACGTTTAAGATTCCAGCGCCAAACAACGCAATCCCGCTCAACATCAATCAAGTACGCTTCGTTGACAAAAGCTAGATCAGGCGGATAGCTGTCCAGCAAGCCCATGATACATTCGCCATGTCCGACGAGTTCTCTAGCTCGTCTGATGTAAAGCCACGGTGCCTCACGCTTGACTTTATGGATTTCAACAAGGTAATCGGACAGCGCAAGACAGCGCTGTTCGTCCAACGTACTAAGTTTTCCAGTTCTCTTCAGGTGATCCAAATCAATGTGGTAAAGTTTTCCGTCTGCAAACTCTGTTAAAATGAAGAATTCGTCACATTTTCCCAAAGATTTGAGACATTCATCGTTCTTGGCAAACGCTCCAACATCCAAAGAATGCACATGTTTGGGCAATTTGTTGAAAACAGAGTTCTGCCAGAGAAGAATCTGTGCTCTATCAGAAAAATGATCGTGTCCAAACCCTTCAGGGCGCATAGTCTCTAGGACAACACGCTTGGTCGCTCCGGCCAGTTTAAACTCAATGACGTAGGGAAAGCCATATCCAAAACCCTTCAAGTCTCCAGCTTCAATTTTCTCTCCACCAAGTCGCCAGACACTGCAAACCTCCACGTTACCATCGTAGACAGAGGAAAGATATTCTTGAAGAGCTCTCTTCGAAAGTTTCAAAGTGTCACAGTTCATTTTTTTCACCTTTGGTTCTAACCCATTTCAATACATCATGCCAGAGATAGAAAAACAAGCTCAGTACACAACTGAAGTAAGCAAGTATTCTCACCGTGTACCACCATCCTACAACTCGCGTTTCAGCGAGAGGCACAACTAGGTTTCCTATGAAAGTTGCTGTCAACGTAGTATAGATGTAACCTGTAGCAACCACAAGGAAAAGAAAAAGAACTTTGTCAAATACTCGCAGAGGATCAAGCTTCTTCTTGATATAATACAAGATAAAAGAAAAACCAGCAATTATTAGCACGTAAACAAAAGCATAAACATAGATCAAATCAGCTAGGACAGCCATCAAAGCGAAATATCCTGCCTCATATGCAAAAAGAGAATATCCAAGGCTTTGTGCATACAGAGTTGTGGCCACATCCGCAACTGCCAAGAAAGGCAGGATCCAAATGACTTTGTCAACGCTGTCCAAAGCGGCGCCTCCAATTTTTTCACTCATATTCACACCTAGGATAGCTTTAAGCCTTGACAAACAACAAACTAAAACCCAAAAACAGTCAATCTGATACCGACCACCAATGAGCATACTCATTCTTAACGCAACGATACTTCCAATGAACAACAAGATGCTTCACCAGGGCGCAGTCGCCATAGAAGACCAAAAAATACTAGACGTGGGAAAGACCAACGAACTGAAGAGGAAATATGGAAGAGGATACGAAAAGATCGATGCCACAGACAAAGTGGTTATCCCCGGCCTTGTCAACACACATCAGCATGCTGCCATGAGCCTATTAAGAGGATATGCAGACGACTTACCGCTTCAAGAATGGCTGGCGGAATAATGATGGAAAACAGAAAACTGGCGACACTCAACTGTAACGGGATAATGAGAGAAGTAGAGAAAGCCAAGAACAACTTGTTCGACAAACTAAACGCCAATGTTAAATAGGCAAGCCGTGATTCAGCATCAGAGAAGGCAGTAACCATGGAGAACTTTAAAGTCAAAGACACAAATCTTGCAGAGAAAGGCAATTTGCAACTAGAATGGGCTCAAAGACACATGCCCGTCATAAACCAGATCAAGCAAAGATTCTCCAAAGAAAAACCGTTAAAAGACCTAACACTAGGCGCGTGCTTACACGTAACCAAAGAAACCGCAGTTCTCATAGACGCACTCCTCGCCGGAGGCGCACAAGTAGCTCTCTGTGGGTCAAACCCGCTTTCCACACAAGACGACGTAGCTGCAGCCCTAGCGCAACGAGGCGTTCACGTCTTCGCATGGCGAGAACAGACTACACAAGAATACTACTGGTGTGTCGAAAAAACAATAGACCAAAATCCATCAATCACACTTGACGACGGCGCAGATCTCGTCAGCACACTACACAGCAAAAGAACAGACACCTTGCCAAAAATCAAGGGAGGAACAGAAGAAACCACAACAGGAGTTTTACGCTTGAGAGCGATGGAGAAAACTGGCGACCTCAAATACCCAATAATCGCCGTAAATGATGCATACACAAAATATCTGTTCGATAACCGCTACGGAACAGGCCAAAGCACAATCGACGGAATTCTGAGAGCCACAAACGTCCTCCTAGCAGGCAAAAACTTCGTCGTATGCGGATATGGCTGGTGCGCCCGCGGCATAGCCATGCGAGCCCAAGGAATGGGTGCCAATGTTATAGTAACAGAGATAGATCCATTAAGAGCCTTAGAAGCAATAATGAATGGCCACCGCGTGATGCCAATAGCTGAAGCCTCAGTAGCAGGCGACATTTTCGTGACTGCTACAGGTGACACAGCTGTGATTCGAAAGGAACACATGGAGAAAATGAAAGACGGCGCCATACTTGCCAACAGTGGACACTTTAACGTCGAAATAAACATAAAAGATCTCAGTGAACTTGCAGCGTCAAAAAGAACTATGCGAGCAAACTTGGAAGAGTACACCCTCAAAGATGGAAAGAAACTATATCTTCTGGCAGAGGGAAGACTCGTGAATTTGGCCGCAGCAGAAGGACACCCTTCAGAAGTTATGGACATGTCATTTGCCAACCAAGCCCTCAGCGTAGAGTACTTAGCCAAAACACAAAAACTGCAGCCGAAAGTCTACAATGTACCCAAAGAAATAGATGAACAGATAGCATTTCTGAAACTGAACGCAATGAATGTGAAAATCGACACTCTTACAGATGAACAAAGAAAATACTTGACCACATGGGAAATGGGAACCATCTAGCGACGCTTTGAAAGCCATGGTAAACTTTAAAAGGTTTAATGGAGTAAACATGCGACCATACAGGTGATAAGAAATGGTGAGTAAGGATCAATCAATAGGCGCAGCAATCCTCTTGGTATGCGTTGTGCTTGCGGTATTCTATCTAGTTACGCTCTTCTATCCAAAGTGGCTTTTGGACATTGGAATAAACACAACAGAGGCAGATGTACGGTTCTGGATCATAGCGATCCCTGTCTTCATAGCATTCATTGCCATAATGGGCATTGGAGCATGGATAGGTTGGACCATGGCCACGACACCACCGCCGAAGCCTATCGAGGAGATAACAAGTGAAATCGAAGAGAAAAAGGAAGAAACAGTAACGACGACTGAAGAACAGGCAAAGCCAACCGAAGGAACCGAAGAAGAGAAGAAACCAGAGAGAAAGAAGAAAAGCTAAAAAATCAACAGAACTCCAAAATGGTGAAACCCCTTTCACCAACATTTTAACCTATTATTAAGGGACGCGTTCCAATCATATTCCAAGCAGTTTGAACACAAAGTAAAGTGCAACATATACTCCTGCGGAAACACCGAACGTAATAATCATTGTTTTCGGCGAAATTGAAAAAGACGAGGCTTCTTCGCCTTTGGGCTGTATCTCATATGCTTTTATTTCGTGTGTTTTAGAGTCAATCTGAACCACAGCGGTAAGCTTCTTCATCTCGATTTCGACCGTGTATATATCTTCTTCAAGTGACACTCTTTTCGGCTTCAAACCACTTTTGTGACCGATTCGCTTGAGAAAGCCTGTGGCTATTGAGGTTACTGCTTCAGCATTCAGCTCCCTAGTCTGGACAGTAGCGGAAGTGACGATTCCAGGAATCTTCTTCTGAACAGCTACTGCCAAACGTCTTATCTCCTATTCACTTCTCATGTTAAATCCAAGATATTCCAGAGCCAAAAGCGCAACCAAGCAACATGCTTAACCAGTTACATTTTTTAGCATGCACTTGACGATCTGTTCGCACATTATGCACTCGTCAGGTATTTTTTCTTTTGCAGCACGTTTGCTTAGATAACCAAGCTGATGCTGGCAACAGGGAGTCTTGACAGGCGAACTTTGCTTTTCTTCGACAAATCGCAGTGACGTCTTTGATATTTCCTCTCCTCTTTCTTCAGGCGTCGACTTAAGCATGGCGATGACTGGCTGTTCTTCCACAATTATCTCTGTTAGGCAGTATGGGCATGCATCATAGGTCTTCGGACTCCGCGAACCCAAATCAGTGGTCTTTAATGGATTCGTGAAGACTTTGCCGCACGATTCGTTCGGGCATGTTATGGGTTGACTTTCCATAATGGATTCTTTCTTCTTAGGGATAACTAGCCCTCCTTTGACATAGAATCGGAATCCGAGCTTATAGTATTGATGAATCCACAATCAATATCGAAATTACTGACAACGCCTCACAGAAAGATCAAGTTGCCAGCTTGGAAAGGGCAACCTCGCCATCAGAGTATCCAGAAGCGATTAAAACATCACCTACTTCGATCTTAAGATCAGATCTAGGTCGGATACACTTGTCACTTCTTTTGATGGCCAGAATCCACATACCAGTCTCTTCAGGAATTCGAGCTTCTCTAAGGGTTTTGCCGACCAACACAGAAGACGTAGCTACACGCGTATGGAAGACAGACTCTTCAGCCTCACGAATTGCGAGTTTCAGTATCGGATGAGGCTTTATACCACGTAATACGACCTCGGATATCTGTGATGCGGCATCAGCTATTTTCTCAGTGACCACACCGAGCCTTATCAGACCTAAGAATCCTTTCGGATCTTCGTTCTCGCACTTGCTTGCCAAAACAAGTGTTTCAAAACCGGTGTGCGCCTGATCCATGTAGTCTTCAAGCCTCTGTACTTCCTCAGCCAACTCTAGACTGTTAAGCAGTAATGAAGAGTAAGCCAGATCCATCATCAGCTCAGATGTGTCCTTCAGGTCAACAAATCTGTTGACGATTTCTTCAAACTGTTTTTGACGGTGCTGTGGCAACTCGCTTGTTATGCCCTGTAGTTTTCCCTCAGCAAGTTCTCTGAACTCTCTAATGCCTACTGGAGCCCCACGAGTGATCAGAACGTCTTCTTCTTGAACAGTTTCATCTTTTTTGGGATTTATCACCCAATCACTATTTCGCCGAATGGCAATAACGTCAACACCCATCTCTGCAGCTAGATCGAGCTCCCGTATTCTTCTTCCAACAAGCTTCGAGCCCTTACTGACTTTCGCTTGCATGAGCCTTTCTTCAACTCTCTCAAAGATCTCAGTTACAATAGGATGCACACCTATGTCTCGCAAAACTATCACAGCAATATCCGCAGCAGCATCTGAGATCTTGTCAGTTGCAGCAGCGACCGTTGAAACTCCTAGAAGCTCTTCAGCATCCTTAGCGTCTCTTGCGGCCACCATAATCATCATTTCCAAGAGGTAAGCTAGGTTGTCAACGCGTCTTTCTAGCTCCATAACCTCTTCCGCAAGCTCCTTATCATTGAAGAGTGCTGCGGAATAGGCTAGATCAATCATTAGCTCAGAGAGGTTTTTCATCTCTAAAAGCAGGTCTCTGACAGGTATGGGTTTGTACTCAATCTTTTCAAGGTGATGGGGCATATTTGCAAAGTCGCTCCGTAGAGATTCTATTTATTTGCGAGATATTTTAACTCTCTGTCCTGAATTAGACAACAAATGTTAGGGCGATCAGCAAAGCTATCGAGGTCAAACTGTCAGCAAGCGAGCTTTCGATTGGAATAACAAAATTGTCAGGATCCAGTCCTCTCTGGAAAGTCACAATGGCGACAGCGTAAGAAATCAGCGCTATTGCTGCTACCGCAATCAGATTGGTTATCAGCAAAAGAAGCACAAGATTTGAAAACGCGGCCATTGTGAAGATACCGTTGATCGGCAGAGATATTGCAGCGAGAATAACAAACAAGATGAGAGACGCCAACCAAGCACTAAAAATTTGTTGCGAATGTTTTCGTATCGAAGAGAGAGATGGTTTAAGCAAGCCTAGAGCAAGCTTTGTTGTGGCTGTGGAGCCAATAACAGAGCCTACATCTCCAACCATGTCGATTAAAGCCGGATAGACCGTGTAAATCTCTCGTCTGCCTTCCACAATTGTGCTTATTCTCTTCAGAACTGTGCCTGTAACGTTTACTACAACCGCAACAAAAACCATCGTAAGGAGAGATTCTCTCAACGTTTTGACAAACTCTTCTTCATGAACATTGTGAGATAGAATGTAGAGCACAAAGACCAGATGCAGAAGTCCAACCAAAATAAGAAAGTACTTGCCGAGTTCAAAAATGAAGAAAAGATTCAACACTAACACATAACACAGTGTTATGAAGATATCAGCTGTTGTGGACATTATTGGATATACAACAACATCTGGATCCAAACCCTTCTTGTACGTAGTAAAGGCTACATTGACCGTGACTAAGGTCAAGGTTAGTCCAAGAGCCATCGTTGTGATCACTGTCGCCAAGATTGCCGGAAAATCAGCTAGACTTATTCCCCAAAACAGGTAGCCGAAAACCAAAGAAACCAAGCTCATAATAACACTGGCTATCAGGGTTAAAACGATCAAAGCTTCATACAGTTTGTAGAAGCTCTTAGTATTCTTGAACATCCGCGGATAGATGGTGCCAAGGTGCAAAGCCGTGCTTAGACGCCCGCTGAGCAAACCGCCGATAACTCCCTTCGCGCTCACAATGGCAGGGTATATGGCAATGGCCCACGGCGACAGTTGAAACACGCCAAGTTGAGAGGCTACCACAAAGCCTGCGAAAAGTCCACCAATGTCAAAAAGGTAAGCAATCAGAGTATCCCTCAGCGACTTGAAGAAGGCCCGTGAATAGATCAGGTGAAATATCAATAAACAACCCTCCAAAGAGGCTCTGTGAGTGAGAATCTGCGACTAACTAGAAGGCAACAGATACGCGCGTAGCTTGTATGGCCTGAAGTGGTTTTCGTAGCATATTCTAAGAATAGAGTAAGATGATTGAGTTGATTTAGGCTGCTGACTATCATACCTTGTTTCACCCTTTTCGGTATAAACCTCGCAACAGCCCATCCATAGACACTCCTTCAGCCGAGTTCTCTCAGACGATCACTCAAGCTCCAATCTCTATTTTCGCTCCTAAACCGACTAAGGGAAAACAACATCGCTTAAATAAGTTTCTGACACAAAAAA
>CAZHWL010000004.1:0-18418 GCA_964536035.1 uncultured Candidatus Bathyarchaeia archaeon
GGGCCTGTCATACTTTTCGGCATGGGCGGAGTAGGTGTGGAACTATTCAAAGATTTCTCGCTGGGATTGCCGCCTCTCAATCAAACTCTGGTCAGAAGAATGATGGAGGAAACCAAGGTCTACCAGTTGCTGAAAGGCTACAGAAACGTTCCACCTGCAAACATCAAACTCCTCGAAGAAACCATGGTTCTCTTCTCACAACTGCTGGTTGACTTTCCGCAGCTTAAAGAAGTGGACATCAACCCGCTCTTCATAAACGAAACCGAAGCTTTTGTCTTTGACGCCCGCATAGTCGTAGACAAACAGAAAGTCTTCGAAAAACTCGAACCTCACCAACACCTAGTCATAACGCCATACCCTAAGAAGTATGAGACTCTGTGGACGATGCGTGATGGCCGTCAAGTATTGTTAAGACCCATCAAGCCCGAAGACGAACCACTGTGGCTGGAAATGTTCCAGAATTTCAGCGAAGAATCAATCCGCTACAGATTCTTCCAGATCATCAAAGACACCCCACACGAAACCAGAATCCGCTACACCAACATCGACTACGACAGAGAAATAGCCATAGTCCCAGAACTAACCGAAAACGGCAAAAGAAAAATCCTCGGTGTCGTCCGCGTAGGCATTGAGCCAAACGGGAAAGCAGGCGAAATCGCTTTCATCGTAGCTGACGCATGGCAATGCTTAGGCTTAGGTACAAAAATGGTGGATTACGCTATCGAAATCGCTAAAGACATGAAAATCGAAACACTCTACGCAATTATGCTTCCAGACAACTTCAGAGCCATCAATCTCATGAAGAAGATGGGCTTCACGATAACCTACTCGGAAGACGGCCAAGTGAAGGGAACGCTGGATCTAAAAGAAGAAGCGCTGACAACCCAGCCCATAAAGTCAAGAGCGTCAACCGAGGCACAAACCCAAGCGCAGGCAGCGTCAATCGAGGAGAGACAGGCTGAGGCACTACAATCCTAAAAGCCACCATTTTCCGCTGATCCTCATGCATCTAGTCTGTTGCCTAATTGTCTTGTACACCTATAGAAGAATAAGAAACATGCAATCATCTTTCTAGGTTTGCTTTCTTGGCCACAAGGTCAAAGTCCAGCGTCAGCATGTCCTCGAATCCTCTGGGCATGTCTTCTTTGAGTTTGGCTTCGTCAATGACCTTCAGGTAGTGCTTGCATTTCGTGCAGAAGTCAACCTGAAACATTGGCTGGTCTTCGACAACCATGTACTTGAGCGTGTACGGGTCTCTGTTGCCACAGTGAACGCAGAGCACGCTGTCCGAAAGATACTCGGCACCGCAGAACGAACAGTCTAAATAGCGTTTCCGTTGCCTAAACCTAGCCACGATTGGGGTTCTGCCACAAACGGGACAAGAGGCTTGCCACCACCTGTCAAGCTGCGAAGAGTCGATCTGTCTGGCAATCTCCTCAAGGCAAGGTTGGATCAAGGCGCTAAGCGCGTGAAGGAGACGAGAGGGGTCGAGTCCCAGTTGCTCTGCGGTTTTCTTTATTGGCGTCAAGTCTTCCTTCAAAGTTGCTTCAACGAGTTTGAGCAGGTCTGTCTGTCCTTTTTCTACGGATTCCGTGAAGTTTTTCATGCCTTGTTCGTCGATTTTGTGCTCCACGAAGACGTTTGCGATTTTCCTTGAAACAGCAGAAAGAAGCTTGACATTGAATATGGTTGGGTCAAGAAAGTGAATGATTGGCTTTTTGGTCTCTTGTGCTCTTCGCCAGAGTCCCTCTACAATAGCGCGGTTGTCCCAGTTTGTCGTAGTTCCTTTTGTTGGGCTGCTGTCCAGTTCCTGTTGGATCTGCAGGATTTCTTTGTGCATTTCTAGGGGGTCGCGTAGTTCTGGTCTTCTCTCAATTATTGCTGAAACGGTTTTGAGCCTTTCTTGGACTGATGGGTGTACCAACTGCAGTGCCCTCATGATGCGTGATCTGAGAATGATGTAATATATGTTCAGAGCAATTTATGCCTATCCACAATGCCCTTACACGCAATACTTATATCCGGTCTGTATCAGAGATATAGCTTCTTCATGGTCTGGAGATGTGAGATTGGATAGACGAGAGTTCTTAAAAGCAGCTGGAACAGCTTCAGTTGCGTCACTTGTCCTCAGCGACTTCATAAAAGTAAATAGAGTAAAAGCATCAGACGCTGAAGCCACCAGCGAAAAATGGGAGAAATACAAAGTTGGAGAACGCGTGCCCAGCATCTGCCCCTACTGCGCAGGCGGATGCGGAATTCTGGTGACCACGCTTGGAGGAGAAATCGTCGAAGCAGAAGGTGACCCAGTACACCCGATAAACCGTGGGGCCCTGTGCAGCAAGGCTTCTGCAGCCTTCCAGTACTACAAGAACGACCGCAGGCTTCTCTACCCGATGAAGAGAACCAACGCCAACAAGGGTGAAAACGAGGACCCGGGATGGGTAAGGATAACGTGGGAAGAAGCCTACGACATGGTAGCGGAGAAGGTCAATGAGGCTCTAAATGGCTATCCAGACAATCACGCGGGCACCTCACAGACTGAAACCCCAGATCAAACTCCCCCTAGGGACTATTATCGAAAGGGCAAGGACAACCCAATTGGTTGGCTCGGCTCTTCGTATTGGAATAACGAAGAATGTTATTTGGGCAAGAAACTGATCTCTCTGCTCGGCTCAACTAACGTTGAACATCAGGCCAGAAAATGCCACGCGTCAACCGTTGTCGGTCTTGCCAATACTTTTGGTTTTGGCGCGATGACCAACCACATAGTCGATGCTAAGAATGCCAAAGTTTTCCTTATCATGAGTAATCCCGCTGAATCCCACACTATGGAGTTCAAGTGGGTTACGCAAGCCATAGAGAACGGCGCCACAGTCATAGTCCTCGATCCAAGATTTAGCAGGAGCGGCGCCAAAGCCCACATCTTCGGCAGATACCGTTCAGGTGCGGAAGCCGCCATTTTCATGGGTATGATTCGCTACGTTCTTTTCGAGAAGCCTGACAGAGTTGACTGGACTTTTTTGGAGACGAGAACAAACGCTCCGTACAAGACTGACGCTACAGGGCCTCTGACAGATTGGAAGGACAACTCAGAATCAGTATTAGGTAAGCTGAAAGCGCTTGTTAATCCCTACACGCCAGAAGAAGTCGAGAAAATTTCGGGTCTTCCAGCAGCTAAGCTCAGAGAAGTGGCTGACACCTTTTCGTCAATTAAACCAGGTAACATATACTATGCCATGGGCACGACACAGCACACGAACGCTGTCCAAGCCATCAGAGCGCACGCAATACTTCAGCTGATCCTCGGCAACTTGGGCAAGCCTGGAGGTGGAGTCAACGCTCTGAGGGGCATAAGTAATGTGCAGGGTTCAACAGACCAAAACTTGCTGTCTCACTTGATTGCAGGCTACAGGGCACCGCCAACAACCGTGGATGAGATCCGAAGATACCAGAAATGGAAGAACGGCGGAGGCCCAGGCACTGCAGGAGCAACTCCTGAACAGCTTCTGGAAGACGCAAAGAAGCGCGGGGGAGTGCAGGACGCAGACAGAGTGGTTTATCCATGGCAGACTATAACTGACGCAGAGACTGCAGGGAAAGCAATAGAGTTCCGCTATGATGACAGACACTTCCCAACATGGAGCGCGCTTGAATATCACTGGGGCGTCTATGTTGGCACTTGGCCTGGCAAGGATCCAGATAAAGAACCAGTTGTATGTGACTTGCCTGTCGGGCTGGGAAACCCGATAGTCCAGCTGTTCAGGGAAGTCCTAAAGGGCACTATCAAAGTCTTAGTATGCAACGGTGAAAACCCGGCTGTTTCGATGGCAAATGCGAACCTTGTTCGACGGGCCTTAGCGAAGGAAGGGCTGTTCTTGGTGGTTAACGAGGTTTTCGAGACAGAAACAGCTGTGTACGCCGACATACTTCTTCCTGGCTCGGTGCAAATTGAACGCGACGGAAGCATAACAAACACTGGAAGATGGATTCAGTGGCGATGGAAGGCTGTCGATCCACCGGGTGAATGCAAACAAGAACTAGTTTACGAAACTGAATTGTACCGAAAAATACGCGCTAAGCTCAAGGAGAACGGAATAAAGCTTCCTTCCGAAAAGTTCGAAGCAGACATGCAAGTTGACGTCAAAAAGACAATCGGAACGGCAACGGTGCAGAACGACCCTGAAGCCTGTTGGCCTTCGAGGTTTGGAACAACTGCCGAAGCGGTCTACAAGGAGATGGGCGCAAAAAGCATCTCAGTGGGTGGAGTAACGCTTCCGCAAAGCGCAGCAAACGTGCTGTACAGAAACTCCTATGATCCAGTGGATCCTGTATGGTCTGGAATTGGAGGAATTCTGCCTAAGAGACGTGATCCGACACCTGTGGATCTCGAAGATGACAAGTACGGCTATTACAAGAACTGGGCCTTCAGTTGGATGGACAATCAAAGAATACTTTACAACTCAAGCGAAACCAATCCAGGTGTCAAAACGTTCTTCGTCTGGTTTGCGATGGCTTCCAACAAGTGGCTAGGACTAGACAAAGCAGCGATATGGTCAAAACCGCTGCACAATCCAGCCAAACCGACCACAAACCCGCTGTATCATGCAATGCCCTTGCACAACGAACCACTAGAAAGCCCAGACGCAGAACTGGCTGCAAAATACCCGACCATGTGGGATAACAGATACAAGATAGGCGACCCCGACCAAGACAAGATAGGCAACCCAACAGACTATCCGCACGTCCTGACGACGTTCAGACTGGCGGAGCACATGCAGGCAGGAGCCATGACGAGAAACCTGCCTTGGCTTGTCGAGGCCTTCCCAGAGATGTTCGTCGAGATAAGCCAAGACCTTGCCAGCGAGCTAGGCGTGAAGGCAGGCGACTACGTCAAGGTCAAGTCAGCACGGAAGCCTGAGGGCATAATGGTCAGAGCCATGGTCACCGACAGAATCCAACCGCTGACAGTCAACGGCAAGAAAGTTCACGAAGTTGCCATGCCTTGGCATTGGGGTTTCAAGGGCTTAAGCACTGGACCGAGCGCGAACGAAATC
Source organism: uncultured Candidatus Bathyarchaeia archaeon (assembly GCA_964536035.1). Taxonomy (GTDB): domain Archaea; phylum Thermoproteota; class Bathyarchaeia; order Bathyarchaeales; family Bathycorpusculaceae; genus JBGPAV01. The sequence goes on from CAZHWL010000004.1 coordinate 5,055, forward strand.
ACGATCGACGCCGTAGACGTGAGCGCCAACATCCCAGAATATAAGGTCTGTCTAGTCAAAGTCGAAAAAGCCTAGAACCACCAATCTCCTTTTTCCATGTTAACGAAATGATGCTGAACCAGCGCCACAAAGAAGTGGGTCCTCATTGACGGCAAGCGAGACGGTGGGTCACAGCGACATGGCAAGAGTGTCGGGACACGTGCATTCATCGAGCAAAGCAGCACTGAAAGACGCCGAAGTCACCTGTTCTGGAAAAAAAACAAGAACACTCGCAGATGGTTTTTTTTCCCTAAATGGATTACCCGCTGGAAAGGCCCAACTTGAAGTAACCCTGCAAGGCTTCAAATCCGCAAGCAAAACCGTCACGCTGCGCGAAGGAAAGGAAACAACTGCTCATTTCCGTCTTTCACCTGACACCGGGGAAGCCAAAATCTGCGGATACGTCTACGATTTAGAATCCAAGAAAACAGTAAGGGGAGGAGGTACTGTGATCCTAGTCCTCCCTATAGCCAACAAGTACGCGCATGTCGACAGCAAGGGCTTTTACGAATTTGCTGGTTTGCCAAATGGCTCTTACAAGCTGGCCGTCTCGGTGCATGGGTATGAAGAAAACGTGGCGACCGTTACAGTAAGTAGGAAGAATGAGACAAAAAAGCATGACTTCTTCTGCAGAGTCCAAGAAGTCGAGGAACCTCCTTGGGGTTGAGATGGGCAAATGACCAACAAGATAGTTAGTCTTATATTGTTCAAATATCGTAGTAATAACTTCCAATTCAGGAGAAGGTAGAGCGTTTGGAGTACGCAGTGTTGGTTGATCCATCAAAATGTGTTGGCTGCAGAGCCTGTCAAGTGGCTTGCAAACGGTGGAACAACAAGAAAGGAGAAGCAACAACCTTCAGCAACGAATGGACTAACCCCCCAACATTGTCCTACAACACATACACGCACATTAGATTCAAACTTGAACACAACCAAACCACGGACGAGACAAAATGGCGCTTCTTCAACTGGAGATGCATGCACTGCAAAGACCCAGCGTGCCTGCCAGCCTGTCCAGTGCAAGCCATAACCAAATACGACAAAGGCGCAGTGGTTGTTGACTCTGAAAAATGCATCGGATGCAAATTCTGCGTAAGCGCATGCCCCTTCGACGTTCCCCAATACGACCCTGACACGGGTAAGGTCAGCAAATGCACCATGTGTTTCGACAGAACCCCATCTAAGGAACCAGCATGCGTACAAGCCTGCCCAACCGACGCCTTAATATTCGATACCCGAGAAACGATCATAGAAAAGGCCAAACAGCGAAAAGAGGAAATTAATGGTAACATCTACGGAGACGTAGACAAGAAGCCATTGGGCGGAACATCGTTCATCTACGTGCTAGATGCTCAGCCATCGGTTTTCGGTCTTCCTGAAGTGCCAGAAGCACCACCCCCAGAAGTATCCATCGTCAAAAACTCCAAGTGGCTTTTGGTGCCCGCGGCGCTTGGCGGTCTTGCATACTTGATAGCGTGGCGAAAGAGAAGAATGCAGGAGAAGGAGGAGGAATAAACATTGACAAAGGAGAAAGAAGTGGCAGAAAAGCAGTATCCACCCAAGATGGGCTACTGGAAAATCATGAAGGAGATGACCCGCGTCTCAGTGCTGGACACGGGATTCCACGCTCTGATGGCCATACTCCTTATAACAGGCTTGATGATCGATCTGCTTGGCCCATGGCTAGGCGGATGGCTTCTCTTGATTCGCTCCATCATTCACGGCTATCTTGGTGCCATCTTCGTGATAGTTTTCATACTGTACATTGTCCACGTGGTTTACTCTAGGAAGATGCGAACGGTTTTGACAGCGACGAACTATGTGGATTTCGTATTCTACATAATACTGATCATCACAGGAGTAACCATCGCCTCGGTGAACAAGCCGTGGGTTGACTGGTTCCCGTGGCTCGCGGGAGTGCTCGCTCCAGTAGCGCGGCTGGCTCCAACGTTACACGTGGCGATAACCTACATCTGGATACTGTTCTCCACAGTGTTCCCAGGCGGCTTGCTTCACGGACTCGCAAGTGTCTATCTTATTTCACATTTGAAGAAGAAGTCAAGACTTCAAGGTCACTAATGAGGTGAAAAGATGCAGGCAGAAAGTTTCCTAAACAACTTCGGCAGAAAAGAATCACTCTGGATGTACGCATGCTCAAGATGCGGCGAATGCGTAGATGTCTGTCCAGTCTACAAGGAAACCAAAGACAAATACACCGCCCCCGGTTACAAAGTGAAAAAGATGCGCGGGCTCATCACCAAGAAGCTGATGCCCATCGGCGGAAAAGCCAACGAAGAAGACGTCAAGAAAATCACGAAAGGACTTTACGAGTGTACCTTATGTGGTAGATGTTGGTCCGTGTGCCCCTACAACTATGACCTGGTCTCTCTTTGGGAGAAAGCCCGGGAAAGTGCCCTGGAAACGGGCTTCGGACTGGAACCGGTCAAACTGATGGTAGACGCACTGCAAACAGAAAAGAACATCTTCAAGCGACCGCACGCCAGACGCGGAGACTGGGCCAAAGGGCTCGATGTTCCAATCAAGGAAAAAGCAGATACGATCTACTTTGTCGGATGCTTGCTCTCTTACAGGGGACAGTTGAAGGCAGCAGCCAAAGCAGTGTCCAGCATTTTGAATGCTGCTGGAGAGGATTGGACTATACTGAACGGCGAAGTGTGTTGCGGCGCTCCGCTGAGGTTCGCAGGCGGCACCAAGTATCTGGAAGACCTCATGAGAAGCAATGTCAGAGCAATCGAGGCCACAGGCGCAACCAGAATGGTCTTCAGTTGCCCAGGTTGCTACCGAATGTTCTGGCAAGAATACTCCAAGTATCTGGGTCCGAAGGTCAAGATGCTTCACGTAGTCGAACTGGTTGACAACTACATCAAGACAGGAAAAATCACGCCAAAGGGCAGACTGGAAGAGAAGCTAACCTATCACGATCCATGCGAGCTCTCTCGCTTATCAAATGTCATAGATCCACCTAGACGAGTGTTCACTGCTGTGGCATCACAGTTCGTTGAGCTTCCGCAGAACAAGTTCAACGTTGAATGCTGTGGCGGAGGCGGGCTGTTCAAGGCAGCGAACACGGAAAAGTCGCTTGAAATCGGCAGAAAAAGAATCGAGCAAGCAGAGAAACTCAACGTTTCGACCTTGACAGTTGCATGTCCCTCATGTTATGAAACGCTCAGCCAAGCTGCTCACTTCAAGAAATCGACCGTGAAAGTTATTGATTTTGCAGAGGCCGTTGCCCAACAGATTTAGCAAGAAGCGGAGAGGATTTGCTCCAGAAAGTCAATGCATTTGCTAGGCTAGTGAGGCCTAGGCACACTGCTCAAGTAGTCGGCATAGTGGCCATTCTCAGCATCTCAAGTCACGGTTTTTCAACGCTCTCCCTGTACACAGTTCTTTCCTCTTTCTTTCTTAGTATTGCCATCTTCTTCCTAGACGACGCACACGACTACGAGAGCGACATTGTCATCCACGCGCAGCGGCCAATCCCTGAGAGGCTAATCACCGTTCGACAAGCCTATCTAGGTGGAGCCGTTGCTCTGGCAATAGGAGTTTTTCTTGCTTCACTGCTGCTCTTTCATCAGTTTTTGGTATTTCTGATCTCAGCAACCGTCGCGGTCGCAGTGATCTTCGTCAGCATACAATCCACGCTGAGAGCCTGCCTGAATGCCTTTCTCATCTGGAGCCTGTTTCCTTTCGCCGCTTTCCCTGATCTGAAAACCGTGCTTTTCGGTCTGATAGTGGCGCTTCCCCACGTAGGCGGATCAATCATGAAAGATGTCCTCCATCAGAAAGGAGATGAGGTCCAAAGGCTTAAAGGACCACCAGAGTGGTCAAGGTACTTGGCCAGTGTTGCGTTTTTGGCAGCTGCAGTTGTGGCTTGTTTGTCTCCGCTTCTGGGTCTTGTCTCATGGTTATACGTGCCGCCGACTATGGTCACTCAGGTTTGCTGCGTGATTCTTGCCGTCAAGACTCTGAAACGTCATTATGAGAAAGTGTACGTTTACGGCGCCATTGGAATGCTCTCTTCTCTGGCTGCGTTTCTGCTGGGAAGACTCTAACATTATATTTAAATACGGAATAATGTTTATAGTGGCTTCAATGTGGTTTCCATGCTCGGATGGCAAGAAGTGATCCTTGTTCTCGCTATACTGTTGCTGGTCTTCGGTCCAGCGGAGTTGCCGAAGATTGCCAGAGAGCTTGGAAAGGCATGGCACGAGTTCAACAAGGCAAGTTCGGGACTCGCTGAAGCAGTAACCTCGCAGACGTCGGAGAAGAAAGGGAAAGAAGAGGATCAACTGCTTACTGAAGTTGCGAAGAAGCTTAGCGTCGCCACCGATGGGAAGACGAACGATCAGCTAACCAAGGAAGTCTTAACGAAAATAATAAATAAGGACGAAAAATCTAACTAGACAAGGAGGTGTCGCAGTGTTTGGATTAGGGTGGCCTGAACTGGTTCTGATACTAGCCATAATTCTGCTGATCTTCGGCGGGTCACGGCTAAAAGACTTAGCAAAGGGCTTGGGCGAAAGCATGAGAGAATTCAAGAAAGCATCTGTTGAACCAAACCCCAAGGAGAAAGAAGACAAAGACGCCATAATCGCAGCAGCCAAGAAAATGGGCATAAAGACAGAAGGCAAAGAAGCCTCTCAGATAATCAGCGAAATGAACAAGCAACTCGCCGAGAAGAACAGCTAGACCCTTGTCTCTTAACATTCGTTTCGTCTTTTCTTAGGTGATCATGTAATGACTGAGAAGGAAAAGGTAGCCATGACTTTCATGGACCATGTGAGAGAACTACTCTACAGACTGCGCGCCATGCTTATCGCAATAATAATCTCCACAGTCGTCGCGATGCTTGTGCCTGTCACGCTCGACTTCTCAAATATAACTGCCGAGAACCCGTTCTACGCAACAATCGCATCTAATGTAATCAGACACCTACAAGACAGGTTCAAACCTCCTGAAGCGAAACTTCTCCCGCTTGACCCGATTGCTCCAGCAGAAAGCTACTTCTTCATCTCCATCATACTCGGAATAGTCATCAGCTCGCCAGCGATCTTCTATGAGCTTTACAAGTTCATCAATCCCGCATTGCACAAGCACGAAAGGGGAGACGCCACCAAATTTGTAGGCGCTTTTGTCGGCCTTTTTCTTTTCGGTCTGTTCATGGGATACATGTACATCGTGCCAATGACCATGCGAATGCTCTTCATGTTCGCTAACCTGTTGAATCTGCCGCCTGAATACGAGTTTTCAACGTTTTTCTCCACGATCGGGCTTAGCCTTCTTCTGTGCGGCCTGATTTTCACTTTTCCGATATACATTGTTCTGCTTGTCAAAGTTGGCATTCTGAAAACCCAATACATCACAAAAAACCGAAAATACCTGTACGGAGGGCTTATCATCGTGATTGCCATAGTTGACCCTGAACCTGGTATAATGACTGAATCGCTCGTTTTCCTGCCTCTTCTGGTACTCACCGAAATCAGCATACTCATAGCCAAACGAATTGAGAAGAAACGCGAAGCTTCCCAATAGTGCAAACAAAAGTCAGATGAACCCCAATCCCTTCTTCGTTGCTTGACGTGTCTGCGTTGCATCGCAGTTTTCGGCATCTACCCTCTGTCTTATTAGGCAACAAGAAAATAGATGTGGAGCAGAACCCTCTGAGGAAGACGAAGTCCATGGGCAAAATCGTTCTTGTGGCAGACAAGAATACTGTTGCATGTTTCAAACTGGCCGGACTGGGCGATGCCTACTATGTTGGGAGCGCGGGCGAAGCAGAAAAGCGGGTTCTGGAGCTTCTGGAAGACCCTGACCTCACAGCCATCCTCGTAACGGAACGCATCGTCAACCAAATCCCCGTCGTGATGGAAAAAGCCACGGAGCGAAAATATCCAGTGATTGTGCCGATTCCAGACGTAAAGGGAAAGACATCTCTGAAGACTGATCTGCTGATCGATCTCATCAGACGCAAGACGGGCATTGAAGTGAAGTTGCGTTAACTTTTTTAGCCTATGCAAACCAAAGCTTTACCGAGGCTCGAACTTGCCAACAACTGGCGTCATCTTTCGCATCGCAGGGCCATTCATCATTGCCAAAGACATGCACGGCTCACGCATGTATGAGCTTGTCAAAGTCGGAGAAGCTGGAATAATCGGAGAGGTAATTCGTCTCGAAGGCGAAACCGCCGCGATACAAGCCTACGAAGAGACAACTGGAATGAAGACTGGCGAAAAGGTTGAGGGAACAGGCAAGCCGCTGTCCGTGGAACTAGGTCCAGGCTTGATGGGACAAATATATGATGGGATTCAGCGGCCATTGCCCACGATCACTCAGATGATCGGTCCGCTCATCCGAAGAGGCGTCATTCCTTCTGCCTTGGATCGGAAGAAGAAATGGCGATTTCAGCCCTTGATGCGGAAGGGAAAACGCGTCACAGGCGGAGACATCATCGGAGTCGTGCACGAAACTGACTTGATTGAGCACAGAATTCTTGTCCCATCCTCAGTAATTGGAGTAATAGAAAGCATAGCTTCTGAAGGCGATTATCAAGTAACCGACTGCGTAGCGCTGATCAAAACCGAAAACGGTTCAGAGAAGCTGTATCTGATGCATACGTGGCCCATACGGCAACCCCGACCGTACAAAACTAAGCTACCGCCAAACATACCCCTTCTCACGGGTCAGCGAATAATCGACGCCTTCTTCCCTCTGGCAAAGGGGGGAACAGCCACCGTTCCAGGCGGGTTCGGAACAGGAAAAACAGTGCTACTGCAGACTCTTGCACGTTGTGCCGACGTGGATGTGGTCATTCTTGTGGGGTGCGGTGAACGCGGAAACGAGATGGCTGACGTTGTGGAGAATTTCCCCAAGCTGAAAGACTTCCACTCTGGTCGACCACTCATGGAGAGAACAATCATCATCGCAAATACTTCTGACATGCCCATAGCAGGCAGAGAGGCAAGCATCTACACAGCTATGACGCTTGCTGAATACTACAGGGACATGGGCTACGGAGTAGCTGTGATGGCCGATTCCACATCAAGATGGGCCGAAGCCCTCCGCGAAATATCCGGTCGGCTGGAAGAGATGCCAGGAGAAGAGGGATACCCAGCCTATTTGGCATCGCGCTTAGCCGAGTTCTACGCGAGGACTGGCCGAGTCATGACGATGGGAAGCGACGAACGATATGGCTCCATAACTGCCATTGGCGCAGTTTCCCCCCCTGGAGGCGATTTCTCGGAACCCGTGACGGGAAACACTTTGAGGCTGAGTAGAGTGTTTTGGGCGCTTGATTTTTCCTTAGCACACAGAAGACACTTTCCCTCGATCAACTGGTTCATGAGCTATTCCGAGTACATGAACGCATTGGAAGGATGGTATCAGAACGTTGGCGCGGACTGGCAGAGGCTCCGCGAGGAAGCCATGACCCTTCTGAAGGAGGAAGAGGAACTGAGAGAAGTTGTGTCTCTCGTTGGTGCAGAAATATTGGGTGACAAGCAACGTTGCGTCTTCGAGGCAGTCAAAATGCTCAAGGAGTATTTCCTGCTGCAAAGCGCATTCCATTCCGTGGACATGTACTGCCCCATCAGCAAGACCTACAAGATGCTCCATTTGATACTAAAGTTCTATGAAAAGGCGAGGCAAGCAGCGGCTTCTGGAATACCACTCGCCAGAGTTTTGTCCCTCAGTGTGAAAGAAGACCTCGCCCGAATGAAAATCGTCAAACCCGAAGAATTCGACTCGGCAAGCTCTGCGATTAATGAAAAGATAAACCAGGAATTTGACCAGCTAACCAAGGAAACAGCTGGAGGAAAACCAACTTGACCTCGTCTGCCCAAAGCGGTCGCAAGTTTCTCACGGTAAAGGAAGTTTCTGGTCCATTGCTCTTCGTGGAAACAGTCGGAGGGATCGGCTACGGAGAGCTGGTGGAGGTGACGGCTCCGAGCGGCGAGGAACGGACGGGTCAGGTTATAGATGTCAGTGAGGGAATTACGGTTGTTCAGGTTTTCGAGGGAACCTCCAACTTGGACGTCAGGACCACGGCAGTTCGCTTCACAGGCGACACGATCAAGCTGCCAGTCTCAATGGACATGCTGGGACGAGCGTTTTCTGGTGGAGGCAAACCTGCAGACGGAGGTCCAAACATTATCCCAGAAGACTACGTGGACGTTCATGGCGCTCCTATTAATCCCTGCTCGCGTGCGCATCCAACGGACTTCATTCAAACAGGGATATCAGTCATCGACGGAATGAACCCGCTCGTTCGGGGACAGAAGCTTCCGCTTTTTTCTGGAAGCGGTTTGCCTCACAAGCTAATAGCATCACAGATTGTGCGGCAGGCAAAGGTCAGAGGCGAAGAGGAGGCGTTCACCATAGTCTTCGGAGCCATCGGCATAACTTCAGACGAGGCCGAATCCTTCAAGGAAGACTTCATGAAAATGGGCGTACTCAGCAGGGTAGTGATGTTTGTCAATCTGGCAGAAGATCCTGCGATTGAGAAGATTTTGACTCCTAGACTGGCACTCGCGGCGGCTGAGTATTTGGCGTTTCAGCAAGACATGCATGTGCTTGCTATTCTCATCGACATGACCAACTACTGCGAGGCTTTGCGCGAAATCTCGGCTGCGCGGGTGGAGATTCCTGGCAGGCGAGGATATCCGGGGTATATGTATACTGATTTGGCGAGTATCTACGAGAGGGCTGGAAGAATCCATGGGAAAAAGGGTTCCATCACTATGATGCCCATCTTGACCATGCCAGACGATGATGTGACTCACCCGATTCCCGACCTGACTGGGTACATCACTGAAGGACAGATAATCTTGGACAGAGGAATGTACAAGAGAGGTCTGTATCCGCCCATCGACCCGGCACCGTCGCTCTCTCGATTGATGGACAAAGGAATAGGCCCGGGCAAAACAAGAGAGGACCACAAACAGCTTTCTGATCAGCTCTACTATGCTTATGCGGAAGGCAAAGTCACCAGAGAGACAGCTCTTGTCTCGGGCGAGGCTGCGCTAACCAGCGTGGATAAGCTCTATCTAGAGTTTGCCAACAGGTTTGAGAACGAGTTCATAAGCCAAAGCATGAGCGAAAGCAGAGACATAGAGAAAACTCTGGACATAGGCTGGGAACTCCTGTCGATACTTCCAGAGTCCGAACTCGCAAGAATCGACCCGAGCATCATTGAGAAATACCATCCCAGACGCAGGTTCAGAAACGAAGGTGGCACGCTTGTCCGTTGAGCTTGCGGGCATACACCCCACACGCCAAGAGCTGCTGCGCCTACGGCGACGCAAAAGCTTAGCCGAAGGAATAATAGACATTCTGAAGAAAGACCTAGATGCGTTGATAGTGACTCTCTTTGACTTCATAAAAGGAGTCTCCTCAACCAGAGACAGAATAGATGAAGCCCTAGGCAGAGCCTACAGACTATTTGTAGAAGCCCAGATGATTGCGGGCTCCAAAAAGATAGAAGAAACCTCAAAGGTTGTATGTCCGATCCGCTTCGATATCGCAGTAACTGCAAAGAAGGGTGTTCTGGGCTTGTCTTTTCCGTCTTTTGAGCTTGTTCGAGAGGCTGGCGAAGACGGTCCCCGTTTTAGTCTACTTGATACACCAGCAAGTTTGGATCAGTCAGCCATGCAAGCTGCGGATGGATTCGTCCACATTGTAAAGCTAGTTGAGACAGAAGCTTCTATCCGAGAAATCCTCGACGTCATAGCCGTCAAAAAGAGGCAGGTCAACCGAATCGAGTACAAGATTCTTCCTCAGCTCGACGCTGCAATAAGGTACATAGAGTTGATAATCGAGGAAGCGGAGCGCCAAGACGCCACCAGGGTGAGGGTTCTGCAAAGAAAACGGAAAGAACGCGCATCCAAAGAGGTCAGTGATCAACGCCCGCAGAATGGGAGTAGCCAACAGCCATGAGCGTCTGGAAATACAAACACACAACTCCTACGGTAATAGCTCAGAAGGTTAGGCTTCTCAGATCTGAGGATTTGATTGATCTAGCCAGCACGGATTTGGAAAGGGTTCGTGCCACGATGATGAAAACGGTCTATGCCGAAGACATCTTGGCCATGCAGTCGGAGAGACTGGATTCTGCCTGCTTTGAAACCGCGCTGATGAGGAACTTCATGAGAACGTGCGAAAAAATCGTGGAACAATCACCAAAAGACGTCAAGGCCCTTATCGACACATTTCTCAAGAAGTTCGAGGTGAGCAACGTAAAGAGCATCTTGAAGTCAAAGCATGCTGGGTTAACAAGCGAAGAAGCTCTAGCGTTCGTTACCCCGGCAGGTAGGTTGAACGAGCTTCGATGCCGTGAGATTCTGGAGTCCTCCAAAACCGTCAGAGACGTTGTTGAACAACTTCTGGATTTGGAGTACGGGATGATGTTGGTGGATGCGTTGGGGGAGTATAAGAGGACCCAGAATTTGCTTCTTTTCGAGACCATCTTGGATAGATACGTGTACAATGAACTGTGGAGAGTTGCTGGAAACCTCAGAGGCTTAGACAAAAAGATTGCAGAGACTGTCCTCGGTTTGGAGATCACCTCTGCCAACATCAGAATTATCCTGAGAAGCAAAATGTTAGGATTAAACAGAGATCAAACATTGCGTCACAGTGTTGCCGTGTCAGGACTGCTCGACAGAAGAAAACTAGAAGAAGCCGTTGATTCGACAAGCTATGATGATTGCTTAAGAAGGCTGCTGACAGCGCACAAGCCCTCTTTGACTAAGGACTACCAGTATATGCTGGGCGGCGTTCTGGAAGCCTTCGAAGCCTCTCATTCGGTGGTTAGGCTGGAACATGCCTTGGACGAGAACCTTTTGAGGGTCAACTTGCGCATGCTCAAGAGATACACTCAGTTCTTCAACATAGGACTGATTCTGGCGTTCACAAATCTGAAATGGTTTGAAGTCAGAAATCTGAGGACAATCGTGAAAGGGCTGGAAGAAGGCATTCCGTCTAGTGAAATAGAGAAGATGCTGATACTGACACGCTAAACGTGCTAAAGAGAGCCTTTTCAACCGAGTTTCTGCCGGAACCTAGTTAGCAGTTTTCTCGTCTGAACTGACGTACGTTTTAGCCTTTTCGAAGGTTTTTGGCGGTGAGTGTTCACCCACTCTCTCAATGTTTGGCTCCTTTCGGCAACGTGAAGAGACCGCAAGTCGAAAAGAGATGAAAGGAACAGTCCGTGAATACTGCTGCAAGAATTTCCCAGAATGGTGATTGGGCGTTTTGTCATTGACCGAAAATGCCCTATTGCAGCCTCCATTTTGGAATGCATGTGAAAAGCGGCTTCCTGACGGCTTTCTCCGTGCAAGCGTTTCAGAAGGTTTTCTCGTTTCAGCTTTGTCTTCAAGTCGATTATATCCTTCTTCAGTAAGGCTTTTTCAGATGCCAGTTTTGTGACTTTCAGTTGTCTCTGCAGTCGCTCAATATCCTTCTTCAACATGATCGATTTGGCTATGTACGGATAGGTTTTCGCGAAGATCTCGTATTCCACAGTCTCGGCTAGTGGTTCTTCAGTCTGCGTTTCCAACAGCTTCTTGTAGAACGGATAATAGGTTACCTTTGCTTTCACTTGTCTTGCCTTCGCCATGTTTTCAATTCTATATTTGGCCTATAATCATGAAGGCAATCAAAAGCCCGTAAATCGCCAATGCCTCAGACAACACTACACCGATGACGTTCGACGAGAAGGTCTCGGCTTTTTCCGCTGCTGCCCCTGCAAGCGAAGACCCACAGTAGCTGATTCCCGCGCTTGCCGCAACCGATGCTCCAGCTATTATCGCGCCTGAAATCAGTGCCTTGTTTGCGTTCTCGGCTGTAGTGATCACAGGGAGCTTAGACAGGAGCATGAAGGCGATGAGTAGCCCGTAGATTGCAAGTGCCTCGCCCAGCACTATGGTTATGATTAGTTTGCTGAGCAGCTCAGGTTTTTGGGTTCCGACCGCAGCCATGGCTGTTCCGTTTATTATGATTGCCACAGCAGCGGAGGCTATGGGGACAATGATTGCGAGAGCTATGCCGATCAGGCTGGTGAGTCCGGGATCAAACACTAGAATCCCTCTTGCCTACTTATGTGAACTTAAAGGGCTTAAATATTATTCCCTCACCTGGGTAGAACTTGGAGAACCACTCGACCCAGTGTAGCCTGAGGTCATGCACAAACACGACAAGGCCCTCGATGATCATCACGAGAAGAGTCCCCACGGCCAATACGGGAATAGATGAGATCGGAAAGTGTCCGTGCTCCACTCCGCCCAGTACCAGAAAGAGTGAACTCATCGCACTGTGAATGAGACCCAGAGCCATCAGCCTAGAATAGGAAATCGTGTGGCTAAGTGTCTCCGCGAAGACCTCCACGCCAAAACCGATGCCTTCGGTGAAACCGCTGACCATGCCCCTCGAAACGATGAGGGCGATCAAGGGGAGCACAAAAAGCCCGACGAGGAAGGGGACGCCGTCCGAGAACCATCTTGAAATGTTCGATATGCCGCCAAAATGGATCCACATTGTGAATCCGCCTATGAGCAACCACAGCCAGCAAATCGGTATCGGAGTATGCTTGTATCGACGCTTCTTGACCTCGTTGGCAAGTCTCAAAACAAGTCCCAAGGTCAGATGAGCCACACCGATCAGAACAGCTAGCCTCAACATCTTCATGGGTTCGTGAGTTGGTTCAAACCCGCCAAAATAAAATGGTCCGAACGCACCCAGCGAAACAGGTTTGATGAACCCTGAAGGACCGAAGAACTCTCCGAACAGGAACCCGAAGAATACGGCGGAGATTCCTAGCACAACAAGCATCTCGCCACTCATGAGAATGTAACGCGTGATGTCTCCAACTGCTCTCAGATCGGTTCTCCGTCTGAGATGTGTGAATATGAGTCCTCCTAAAGCGAGAATTGCTCCTTGTCCGACGTCAGCAAACATTATGCCAAAAAGGATGGAAAACGTGACCATCATTATCGGAACGGCGTTGATCTCGTTTGCCGATGGATAGCCGAACGCCAATGTCAGCTTCTCAAAGGCGCTGAGGTAGCTTGGGGTCGGTTTGAGCACCGTCGGCGCTCTATCTTCAGGAGATGGTGTTTCGTCCACGACAATGCAGTTCCCGTCGCTTGCTTCCTTTATTCTTTCAGTGATTTCTTCGACTTGCGCTTCTGGCACCCAAGCTTCGAAATAGACGGTTTTCTCGGTTCCAACAAATATTGCCTTAACTTCCAACACTTGTTTTTCCTGTTTCACAATCCTATACAGAACCAAGAGTTCGCTTCGGACATTACCCT
>CAZHWL010000004.1:18518-22372 GCA_964536035.1 uncultured Candidatus Bathyarchaeia archaeon
ATTGCTGAGCACTTTGCCAGCTGCTTCAGTGGGAGTTGTGCCAGTCTGTGTTCAACCATGTCGAGCAGTTCTTCTGTGGACTCTCTTGCAGTCAACGGAGTTTCTGCCGAGGGCTCTTCGATTTTCAGGTCAAGCTCCTTGCACAGAGCTTCGATTCTGATAAGCATGTCTGAGCATCTTGCCAGCGATGTCGCTTTTGGCACGTATGGGACGAGGATATCTTTCCATGATTCTGGTTTTTCACGCATGTCAATAAGTTGGGCCGCTCCAGCTTGGCCCAGAAACCGTAGAACTGCGTCTACGTGGCTTTCCAAGATGAGGACTTCGAGTTTTCGCATTTCAATCACAGAACTCCGCCCAGAGACTTCTTCTTGCGACTAGAGCCTACTCTGTTTTCACCTTTCAGTGTTCTTTTTTTGCTGTGTATGGTGTATCAATGCATGAGCTAAAAAAGATTTTCTGTTCTGCAATCGTCTATGTGGGTTGCCTCTGATGACAATGGTGAGACTATGGTATGCTACTCTAGATGTAGGCTTTGGGCCTCTGCCTCGGACCACTTCGCTTCGTAGTGAAGGATTATGCCCAGAACCCCTCTACCCATGATTACCAGAATGAGCAGCAGAAATTCGTCCCACGTTTTTGCGATTGCAGTCTTGATTATCTCCGCTCCGATAAAGAACTCAAGACTCAACGTCAGGTATCTTGCAAAGTGGGGTATGACTCTTGACGGCTGATACGGATTCTTAAGCTTAGACTTCATGAACCATATGAATGTGATTGCTGAACCAAAGAATATCACAACGCCTCCGATCAGTTCGAGCAGATGCTCCGCCAGCGGCAACATGACATGAACTAAATCGTCGAGAAAAACGAGAAAACCCTCCATGTTATGGCTGAAGACCGCTCCATAAACGACAACAACAGCAATTAAGACAATGATGGCTGCTGTTAGATAACTCATCTCGGCTTTCGCCATTTCTTGCTTGACTCCTGTTGGCTAGTAGGCGAGGAGGAGTTCCTCCTACCACAAATATATAACTATCCATCAAGGTTCATATGTATCTTCATTCTTCAGAAGCGAATCCAACACAGCACACACGAGTCCCATTCAAGGAGTCTAGCAGCTTGGCAACTGAAACCCCTATTTCAGAAAAGACTTTAATAGTTTTTCAAGCAAGATTTCCAATGAAGTTACTCGCTTGGATCTTTCGACTTGGTGTTCGCCTTGCTTGAGGTCGTTAGACTGATTAGGGACGCTGAACAGGAAGCCAGAAGGCTGCTGGATGAAGCCAATGTCCGGACCGAACAAACAAGACGTGATGCAGAGGCTAAAGCAGAAGAAGCCTACAAGAAGGTCTATCAGGATGCAGTCGCTGAAGCAAGACGCAAGTTCGAGGAACTGGAAAAACAGGCAAAAGAGAGCGCTGAACATGATGCACAGAGCTTTCTCCAGCAGGCAGAGAAACAGGTAAGAAGAATAAGGACCAAAAGCGAGCAAAAGCTCGACGAGGCAGCTCAGTTGGTTCTAGACGACATTCTTGCGGGGCTGGTGAAATAGTGGAAACAGAAATGCAGAGATTCATTGATCACATCCTGCAAGAAGCAAGTGAAAGAGCAAAATCCATCTTGGAAAAAGCGCAAGATGACGCTGAAGAGCTTATTGAGAATCAGAGGCAACTAGCGCGGCAAAAAGCGGCGCAGGATGAGCGCTACCTCTCGAAAAGAACCGAAGACGCGGTTGCGATCATCCGAGGAAGAGTCATTGCAGATGCACAAAGAAGAGCCGTCTGGATGGTTCTGTCCGAGAAAGAACGTTTGGTCACCTGTGTCATTGACAAGGTGAAGAGCGCGTTTGAAGAACTCTCGAAGACAGAGGACTACGCTGCTGTCCTTGAGAAGATGATAGTAAATGGTGCGACGATGCTGGGCGGAGGGGATTTGGAAGTCATGCTCGACGAGCAGGGGTCTTCCTTGCCCCCGAGACTGAACTTGTTGGCTGAAAAGGTTGCCGCTAAGACAGGGGTGAAGACGCAGCTCAAACTATCTGCAGAGAAAAACACAGCACATGGCGTTGTGGTCAAGACCATTGATGGCAAAATAGTCGTCGACAACACGTTTGAAACCATACTTAAACGGCGCGAAAAAGAACTCAGGTTGAAGATTGCAAGAATTCTGTTCAGCGACTAGACGCTGTCGAGCTCTAGGTTCAGATCACCATTAGGTTTGTTGCAGGTATACAGAACATCCCAGCATCCTTTGAGAATGTTCTACTCCTTTCTTCCCCAACTTATTCTGGCCCACAGTCTTTCATGGATGTAGTAGAAAACGGTTTTCAGGAAGTTCGAGGCAACAGCGATGATAAGCGATGTTTCCCAGCTCCTCAGTATGGCGAAGGATATGAATATGGTTATCAGCAGCGCGAAGACTCTCCATGTGAGGGATTTGGTGAACGACCTTCTTTTGGACTCCATAAGGCATCAGCCCCTTTTCTACTTGAAGCTTGTTGACCAGCTTCGGGAGCAGATTTTGCTCTTCTTTTCTAAAGCGTTATTTATGGCTATTAGGGCGATTCCTGCGCCGTTGTCTGCTATTCTGGTGATGTTCCAAAGCATCAGTCTGAGATGCGGTATCTCGGGAAGCTCCTGTATCATCCTGTCCCTTTCCACCTCGATGAACTTCAGCATCTGAAGGAGGCTGTTCGCAATCTTGATGTCGCCTATGAAGAAGCAGTCCACGGACTTCAGAACCAGATCGTGAGCCAGATCATTCAGGTTGCTCATCCGTTCTACCACCCATTTGGGCAGTTTGGACTTGTATTTTTCTTGCAGCAGTTCGATGGATCTGCGGGCGTTTTCTTCAGCGTAGTCGGCGATTTGTTCGAGATATCTCAACATTAACCCGAAATATAGGATGTGAAGAGGGTCCTGTAAGTCTATTTCTTCAGCTACGTCTCTTCTTCTCTGCGCGGAGACCAGCAGTCGCAGCGCGAGCAGGCACATGCTGTCGGCTTCTTGTTCTCGGCTTATAGCGTCTTTCGCCAACGCTTCATTGTGCTCAGCGAGTGCCTGCATTGCTTCTTTGACTATGGTCAGCGAGATGATGGAGAGTCTTCTGAGGATCATGTCTAGATGGAATCTCCTAGGGTCAACTGAGCACTGGAGCGTTATGCGGTCTTGGCTTTCTTCCACGATGCCCAATCCAATGAGTCTAGGTATGATTCCTCTGATCTCTTCAATGTGTTCGGAGCGTAGCCTGCCTGCCGAGATCATTGAGAAGACCTCGCGTCCGAGAATGTAGCTTCCGACGATTATGCGTTCCAGCATCTTTGGTTCATCGCACAGATCGGAATTGCAGACGTATTCTTCCACGGCTTCTTTTGTTTGAGCTACATTGCTTGGGAGCAGTTTGAGTGAGCCGTCTTTTTCTTGAGAGATGAAAACGGTGTCTCCTCGATTTAGGTTCATTTCCTTTGCCCAAGAGCTTGGGAGGGATATGGATAGAGTTGAGAGTCCGACTTTTTGTAGCTTCCTACTTTCCATTCTGAACCACACTTTCTATATACGGTATTTACTAGAACTATAATATAAACACTATGTTATTATATCGCAGTTGTTATATATACCATCAAGCAAAAAAGGGGGTTGACAAAAAATGACAAAATGGAAAGACGTGAGGGTTAAGCAAGAATTGGTTGAAGAAATAGAGAAAAAAGTCCAAAACGAGTCAGAAGAGGGGCAGATACAGAGTCTGTCGGAGTTCGTCTCGGAGGCAATACAGCAGCGCCTGCAAGAGCTTGCCAAAGAAAGAGTTCCCGAATACATGGAACGCGATGAACAAAGCAGAATCCTTGAGCC
>CAZHWL010000005.1:0-22141 GCA_964536035.1 uncultured Candidatus Bathyarchaeia archaeon
CGTGGGTGTGAACGACAAGATTGCCCTGCAGCTGGCTCGGGACAAGCTCAATCACGTCAAGAATGTTGATGCTGAAGCCATGATCACGATTTGTCCCTTCTGCCATATCATGTACGACACGAATGAGCTGCGGATTGAGAAAACGTTTAATGAGACTTATGGCATTCCAATACTGCATTATCCGCAACTGCTCGGCTTGGCGATGGGCATCAAGCCCGAGATGCTCGCCTTCAACGAGCTAAGAGTTGACGTCTCAAAAATGCTGAACAAAGTTAGTAAAGGAGGAGAATGAGATGACGAAAGAGAAGCTGAAACTAGCTTTCTACTGGGCTGCCAGCTGCGGCGGATGCGAAATCGCAGTCTTGGACATAAACGAGAAAATCCTTGACGTGATAGGCATAGCCGACATCGTGTTTTGGCCAGTGGCCATGGACATCAAATACAAAGACGTTGAAGCAATGCCTGACAAGTACATTGACATCTGCTTCTTCAATGGTTCTATCCGAAACTCGGAACAAGAACACGTGGCCAAGCTCTTGAGAAAGAAAGCGAAAACTCTCGTGGCTTTCGGTTCATGTGCCCAAGAAGGATGCATACCTGGCTTAGCGAATTTGCACGATGCAAAAGAAATTCTCAGTACCGTTTACTTGAAGGAGAAGTCAGTGGTTAACCCAGAAGGCGTGATTCCTCAACCAGAAACCAAGGTGAAGGAGGGCAAACTGGAGCTTCCACACTTCTACGACACAGTGAAAACTTTGGATCAGACAGTTGAGGTTGACTATTACTTGCCTGGTTGTCCGCCGCCTGTGAAGCTGATCTCCAACGCCATAGACGCTATTGCGAAGGGTGAGCTTCCGCCAACAGGTTCAGTACTTGCACCCTTGAAGAGCGTGTGCGACGAGTGCCCCCGAAAAAAGGAGAACAAGAAGATCAGCAAGATTTACCGCGTTCACGAAAAAGTTCCAGAGCCTGAGAAATGCGTGCTCGAGCAGGGAATAATCTGTATGGGCCCAGCGACCCGTAGCGGATGCGGCGCTCAATGCTTAACAGTTGACATGCCATGTACAGGATGCGGTGGGCCATGTCCCAACGTGCCGGAGCAAGGTGCAGCCATGATGAGCGCCTTAGCTTCAATCTTGGGCTTGGAAAACGAGCAGGAGCATTACAGCCAAGAGGACGTGGAGCAGCTCATGAACCAGGTGAAAGACCCTCTTGGAACCTTTTACATGTATTCGTTGCCCTCATCAATTCTTCGGAGAAAGGTGATTAAACAATGAAAGAAATACTTATAGATCCAATCACGAGACTTGAAGGCCATGGAAACATATCCATATTCCTCAACGATGCGGGCGAAGTTGAAAACGCTTACTTGAAGATTCCGGAACTTAGAGGCTTCGAGCAATTCTGTGTGGGCAGAAGAGCTGAACTCATGCCTATTTTGACCACGAGAATATGCGGAGTCTGCCCAGTTGCTCACCACTTGGCAGCTGCAAAAGCCTTGGACGCCGCGTTTAACGTTGAACCTCCATCAGCAGCTAAGAAGCTTAGGGAACTGATGAACGCCGCTTACTTCATCTATGATCACACATTGCACTTCTACTATCTCGGCGGCCCGGACTTCGTGGTTGGCCCAGATGCTCCGCCTGAAAAACGAAATATCATAGGCGTAATTGAGAAAGCAGGATTGGATGTTGGCAAAGAAGTCATCAAACATCGTGCCTATGGACAGAAGATAACCGAGATCATCGGCGGAAAGGCAACGCACCCTGTCTGCTGCTTGCCCGGCGGAATATCTAAGCCTCTAAGCGAGGAGAACCGAACCGAGATCGAGGGAATGGCGGAATCTTGTGTCAAGTTTGCCCAGTTCACGCTTAAACTGTTCCACGACATCGTATTGGGCAACAGCAAATACGTGGATATGATCAGGAGCCCTAGCTACACGCACAAGACCTACTACATGGGCTTGGTGGACGAGCACAACAAAGTCAACTTCTACGACGGCAAAGTCCGCGTAGTGGACCAGAACGCTAAGGAGTTTCTCAAGTTTGAGTCAAAAGACTACCTGACACACGTGAGTGAGCACGTTGAACAGTGGAGCTACGCGAAAATGCCTTATCTGAAGAAGATAGGCTGGAAAGGTTTGGTTGACGGTTCGGAAAGCGGAATATACCGTGTCGGACCGCTGGGGAGACTGAATGCGTCGGATGGTATGGCTACGCCTATGGCTCAAGCAGAGTACGAGGCTATGTACAAGACGCTCGGCGGCAAACCAGTGCACAGTACGCTGGCGTTTCACTGGGCAAGGCTCATCGAGCTGCAGTACGCCACAGAGAGAACATTGGAGCTGGTGAGAGATCCAGAGATCACAAACAAGGATGTGCGAGCCAAGCCTGGCGAACCTGGAGAAGGAATCGGCATCGTTGAAGCGGCAAGGGGAACCCTGATTCATCACTATGTACTTGACAAAGATGCGCTTGTTAAAGAAGTGAACATGATAGTGGCCACGACAAACAATTATCCAGCGATCTGTATGTCAGTGCGCGATGCGGCCAAAGGCATGATACACGGCGGCAAAGTAGACCAAGGCGTGCTCAACAAGGTGGAAATGGCGTTTAGAGCTTATGACCCGTGCTTCGGATGCGCCACACACTTTGCAGTGGGGCAGATGCCGTTGACAGTGAACATATATGACAGTAGCAGACAACTGATCAAGACAGTGAAACGATAAACACTTCTTTGAACCCTCATTCATCTCTTCTCGTTTTGATCTGATCGTGGTGGTGCTAGTTGGTTAAGGGAAAATACGATTTAGACAGAGAGCTTAAGAAATGGCTGAAACACGTAGATAGGATAGTTATTGCGGGAATTGGCAACCCACTAAGAATGGATGATTTTGTCGGCGTCAAAATAGCCCAAGATTTGAAGGGAAAAGTTTCCGACAGAGTCATGCTGATAGAATGTGAAACCGTTCCAGAAAGCTACATTCAACAAATATTGAATTTTGATCCGACGCACTTGCTTTTGATGGACGCTGCGATTCTAGGATTGAAACCGGGAGAAGCGAAACTGGTGAATCCTGAGCAGCTGATCGGTTCCTCTGCTTTCTCGACACACCTGCTTCCTTTGAGGATCTTCTGCGAGTATCTGAAAAAGGAGTCAAAGATTAGTATCGCGCTCCTGTTGATTGAGCCCAAGAAAACTGATTTCGGAGAAGGACTTGAACTGGAGATAAGCGCTTCAGCAAGCAAGATAACCGAAAATCTGAGCAAAATTCTCTCTGAAAAAGCGTAGCATTTGCATGGTGAGCTAGTTTTTCTTGGCAGCTTCTTCTGATGTCGCAGCTATTATTTCTTGGATTCTTTTCACCTGTTCCTGCTTTCCCTGCGTACTGTCATCCAACTGATCAAGGACACGTTTACTTTCCTCATAACACTTCAACGCCTCTTCGAACATGCCTTTTTCTCGAAGTTTTTCACCCGTGTTTGACAGGTTCCAGAAGTGAACTGTCTTTCCTTTCTTGTCGAATTTGGCTGAGTCAACTTCCAGTGCTTCAAACCTTCTCAAATAATCCATGTTACTTCTAATCAAGCTGTCATCTAACATGATTTCATCATGACCGGCCACTATGGTCTTCGCCTTTCTTTTCAGATACTCTTCGAGTATGGATGCGTATGCCGTGACGTTTAGCTCGTTGATGTGGGGAATCGGCGACTCGACATTGTCTCCCACGAACAGTGTCTTGTCAATGTGATCAAAACAGGAACAAGAATCCTCTGTATGTCCCGGCGTAAAATAGAACTCGACGCCTTCTTCAGCGAAAAAGACTCTCTCGTTGAAAGTGACGTTCGGCGGGACTATTTCGACGTTTCCCTGCTTATGGTTTTGAAAATCCTTCAAAGCTTGTTCTGCTTCCTTTTCTATTCTCTTTCTGCACAGTTCGTGGCCAAGAATGATTGATGACCTGAAGCTGCCGTTTCCCCAGTAATGATCATAGTCACCATGAGAATTGAACACTACGACAGGCTTCGCGCCCAGGTTTTTTTCGGCAAGATATTGCTTGATCTTTTCAGCCGTTTCTGATCCCAGAAAAGTGTCACAGACGAAAACACGTTTCTCACCATCAATAACGAAGACATTAGTTCTGTAAGGTTCTTCAAACGTGAAAAGAACTCCTCTTGTTCCTACTTTCTGGTTTTTCAAGTCACTCATCCATCAGGTTTGATTTTCAAACCTCAATGCTTGAATAGGTATTTGTGCTTTGGTGTAACAGAACGCTCTTTTTTCAGCAGTTACGATTTCTTGGGTGCAGCAATTCAAAACTTCGAGATTTTGGAAAGGCCTTTAGCTCTAGGAATATGCTGATAGCATTCACACGATGGTTGTCGTATCACTAGAGTAGAGTTTCTTTTATTGCGTTGCTGTGCATGATTTCTTTAACTATGAGCATCGGTGATGACACGTAAGCTAGCAGGGAAGGTTCTCTGAAGCAGTCGATCATGCACTCGTTGCAGCTTATCTTCTCTGGAAAATGTGGTTGCGTTTCATTCATAATGTTGAACAGTTTTTTCTTGGCAAAACAAGGATAAACGTCGCCATGCCAGTCCACGTAGAACACATATTCTCCTGCTCTGCACGGAAACTTCACCGACTCGCCGTTCAGAAACCTCAATGCATCCTCCATGTAAGAAACCATGTTTACTATCTTGTAGCCCTTCTTCTTCAGCTCAACTAGCCTCTCAATAATCTGCCTAATCGTCTCCTCTGAATGTAGCTGAACGGATTGGCCTAAGCGGTAAGTATTCTCCGCTGTCGCGGCTGGATAGCAGAAGCCGAAAGAGGCTCCAAGAGAGTGATTGACATAGGCAACCATTTTCTCAATGTTTTCTGGGTTCAGGTGAGTGCCCAAGTGGGTCATGCTGTATGTCCTCAACCCAAGTTCATGTGCAGTTTGGAAAGTTTCCTTCTGCTTCTGTCCTATGGCCCTGTGTCTCCTGATCTCTTCTGAGACGGCCGAGTCCCACGAGTCAATCGAAATCGACACAGCATACAAGCCAGCATCTTTCAACTCTCTAAGCATGCTCTTGGACACTGTGCCGTTCGTCGTGAGAGAAGTAACCAAGCCCAACTTGTCCGCGTGTTCCACGATCTTCGGAAGATCTGGATGCAGGCTCGGTTCGCCTCCGGTGAAGTATGTTATGAGAAACTTGTTCGCTGCCATAAAATCAAGAATTTTCACCGTGTCAGAGTAGCTTAGGTCAACGGGTTTGCTGTCGTAGATGTTGCACATCTGGCATCTGCAGTTGCATCTTGAAGTCACGGCGATTATGGCTGTCCTTCTGGCACCCTTCAGAAATCTGTTAACTATGGTTCCCGCGTTGACCAACGCTATCCTCTCATCATCGGCCAGTAGGTAGAGTAGCCTGAGGATATAATGTTTAACCAAAGATCAAGAAACGAAACAAAGATGCTTATAATAAGAAAGGAGAAGATCAGGTTTTACCCGGGCTTTTCATTGCTTCGTGGAAGAGCTTCTTCACTGCTGTCAACCGTGCCTTCTGCGCGAGCACGTCACTTGTGACTAAGTCTAAGGCTTCTTCAGGGCACCATTTGATGCACTGTGGTTCACCTTGGTCCTTGCACAGGTCGCAAACGTAGACGACTTTCTTTTCTGGATGCAGCATAATAGCGCCGTAGTCGCAGGCTTCGATGCACCAGCCGCAGCCGTTGCACTTGTCCTTGTCCACGCTGATCGTTCCAGTTTCTTCGCTCTGTGTCAAAGCATCACGGGGACAAGCCTTAACGCATGGCGGGTCTTCGCACAGTCTGCACGTGACCGGCATGTTTATGAGTTGGTTGATTCTGATCACCCGTATTCTTGATTTTATCGGGTTGAACGCTTTGTCCTTTGTGTACGAGCAAATGTACTCGCATACTTGGCAGCCTACGCATTTGTCTGGGTCTGCTGAAACGAATTTTCTCTCATGAATCTTCACCATAATCTCAAGCCTCCGTTCCTTTCTTGGCTAAACCAAGCAGATCCTCCATACCCAGCTCCTTCAGCTTTGCTTCGGTGGGCACGCCTTCTCTGTTCCAGCCTCTTGCCTCGTAGTAGTCGTCCAACAGCAGGTCCAGCTCTGCTTGCGTCACAAATGCTCCCTTGCTTGGGCCCTCGTCTGGGATCGGTTCATTCATTACCTTCCACGGCAGATTGTCATCTTTTCTTCCTAAGCCTTCTCTGATGTTAAACAGTCTTGCAGCGTTCTGTATTCTTTCTCCAGCCTTCTTCAGCTCTTCAGGCGTCATCTCAAAACCCGTAACTAGACGGTAGAGCTTCGCCAGATCGTCCAATTCCTTGTAGTACGTGCCTCGTGAGAACTTGCACACTATGAACGAGTCTATCAGGTTGTACGTGTCTTCCATGTCTCTGACAAGTTTGCCTCTGCCTTTCTCAGCAACAAGTCTGTTCACTTTACCCTTCACGTCAAACGCGTAAGCCCCATGTCTGTTGTGATCTGCGCCGCGGAAGGATACAGCAAAGCCCAAAGCTGCCGTTTTCAAAGCGCGCAAATCATAACCAGTTGTCTCGACGCCTTTGATGTGCGCTGCCAGCTTTTCTGAACCTTTTCCGATTTTTTCAGCAGCCACCTTCACACCGTCAGCTAATAGTTCGCCTACGCCTTCACGCTTGCCGATTTTCTCAACAAGCTTCACCATGGCGTCTGCGTTTCCGAACTTTGCATCTATTCCATCCAACTCTGCTTGTGTGAGTATTCCTCTTTCGTAACAGTCCATCGCGAAACCAACTGTTACGCCTGCACTGATTGCATCCATACAATAATAGTTTGTGAGTTCCATTCCCTTGATTATCGCGTCCAACCTGTCGACGCCACAGTATGGACCTAACGCCCATAGCGTTTCGTACTCCATTCGCGTCATAGTTTTCTCATAAGGCCCTTCGGCGATCACGCACATGTGTTCGCAGCGCATAGCGCAGCTGCTGCAGCCAATGATCTTGGCCACGTATTTCTCGTTCAGTTTTTCTCCGCTGATTTTCTCTGCGCCTTCAAATCGTGAATTGTTATAGTTTCTGGTTGGCATAACGGAAAGCGAGTTGTGGACTAAGACGTTTTCAGGAGTGCCAAGTGCACGGTACTTTTGTGTTGCCGGGCCTTTCATTCTCTCGTGAAACTCTTTCAAGTATTCCATGAACTCTTCAGGCTTTGCAACTGTAATGTCTCTGGTCCCTCTGGTAGCAATAGCTTTGAGGTTCTTCGAACCCATGACAGCGCCTAAGCCTGTTCTTCCAGCCGCGCGGGTTTTGTCGTTGATAATGCAGGCGATTCTTGACAGTTTTTCTCCGGCCACGCCGATGGCGGCTACTCGGATGTAGTAGTCACCAAGTTCCTCTCTGATTGCGTCCTCAGTTTCGGCAGGTGACTTGCCCCACAGGTGCGAAGCGTCCAGAAGCTGGACAGAATCGTCATCAATCCACAAGTAAACCGGGTTCTCAGCTTTGCCCTTAAGAACCACAACATCATAACCCGCACGTTTAAGCTCTGTGCCAAAAGAGCCATGAGCCTTGGCTTCACCAACGCCATAACTTTGCGGGGATTTGGAAACAAACGCGTGTCCGTTTCCACCTGTAGGCCACATGGTGCCTGAAATTGGGCCTGTAATAAGCAACAGCGGATTGTTCGGGCTGAACGGGTCTACACCGGGTTTTGAGTGGTCCAGCCACATTCTAATGCCTAAACCTATTCCGCCGATGTATTTTTTCGCATAATCCTCGTTCAAGGGTTCAACAGAGGTCTTGCCGTTTGACAGATCCACGTGAAGCACGCGACCAGCATAACCAAACATCATGCTTCCTCCACAGTTGGATGTACAGAATGTTTTGTATTTATATTAATTTATCTCTTGGGATTCATGAAAAACGCGCATGACAAGTCAAAGATAAACCTGATCTATTCCACGCGTCCATATAAGCAAGCGGTGCTTGATCCGAGCACGACTTGTGGAATGGGAAAAGAAGAGTCTAAAGAGACTCTTTCAACAGTTCCAAGATGTCTTTCACGATGATCTTGTTTTCCACATCCAACACTTTCACAGCGTCCTCCAGTGTTGTAATGCAGTATGGGCAAGCGACAGCAACAGTGTCAACTCCGAGTTCTAGCGCTTCTTTGATTCTGTTCACGCATGGTCGCTTCTCTGGGTCAGCCTCTTCCGTCCAGACTCTGCCCGCTCCGCCACCACAGCAGAAGCTGCTCTGCTTTGTCCGTTTCATTTCAACAAGCTCCAAGCCAGGTATAGATTTCAGGACATCTCTGGGCGCATCAAAAACGTCATTGCGTTTTCCCAAGAAGCAAGGGTCATGATACGCCACTTTGCGTTTCACTGTTTTGGTTGGCTTGATTTTGCCCTGTTTTATGGCTTCAGCCAAGAACTGTGTGTAGTGCTGGACATTCAGTTTCTCGTCGCTGTATGGCTTGTCATTCTTGAAAGTGTTGTAACAGTGTGGAGACATCGTAACGATTTTGCTTGCGCTGAATTTTTTGAACATCTCAATGTTGTGTGCTGCCAGCTCCTCGAACAAGCCTTTTTCACCGAGGCGTAGCATGTGGTCTCCGCAGCACCATTCTTCAGCGCCTAGCGTGGCAAAATCCACGCAAAGCTTGTTAAAGATGTACACCATGTCTCTGGCAACTTCTTGGTTTCTGATGTCATATGCGTGAGAGCAGCAGGCAAAAAACAGGACATCAGCTTTGGCAGTGGCTGGGTACGTTTTAACGCTCATGTCCTTCGCCCAGTCCATTCTCTTACTCTGATGCATTCCCATCGGGTTGCGATACTTGTAAACTCTTTCAAGAACATCTATCACAGTTTTGGGAACGTTTCCAGCTTCAACCAGCAAGCTGTGGTCATCTACCAGAGCGTTGGCACAGCCCACAAGCTTCGGACAGAACAACGTGCAACTGTTGCACTGAGTACACAGCCATATGTTGTCCGCCATAGGCTTCAGCCGTTCAGCGCAGCCCTGATCCCGCGAATCAGCGATAAACCTGTAATTTGCCGTCAGGCTAGCTGGTCCAAGAAACTTTTCATCGATTACTGCGGGACAGGCTGAATAGCAGATCGAACATTTTATGCACAGCGTCATGTCCCAGAATTTCTTTAATTCTTCAGGTGATTGAGCAAACTCGCACGGTTTCTTTAACTCTGCCTCTGGCTTAATCAAGATCGTCCTTATCTTCTTGTACTGTCTGAAGAACGGCTCAATGTCCACAACCAAGTCTTTTATCACGGGCAAGTTTGAAAGCGGCTCAACTGTCAACGAGTCAGCATTAAGATGCAGAACTTGCGTGTAGCAAGCAAGCATCGGCTTGCCGTCAATGTTTAAGGCGCAACTTCCGCAAATGCCCATTCTGCACGAGTGCCTGAAAGTCAACGACCCGTCAAGCTGGTCTTTGATATACATCAGCGCATCCAGTATGGTTGTTCCTACGCGTATCGGCACCTTGAATGTGGACATGTAGTGTTGTTTGGTTTCCGGATTGTATCGGCTTATTTTGAACTCAACGATTTTTTCAACTTTTGTGCTCATGTCATTCACCTTTCTCTAGTAGGTTCGGGCCACTGGAGACCACTTTGTGATCTTCACAGGAATGTACTCTAATCTAGGTCCATCTTTAGCATAATATGCAAGCGTGTGCTTCAGCCAGTTCTGGTCATCACGCTTCGGAAAGTCCACACGTGAATGTGCTCCTCTCGACTCTGTTCTGGGGATCGCGCAGGCAACAGTCACTTCTGCAAGTTCAAGCATGAAATCAAGCTGCAACACATCTAGGAATCCCGTGTTGAACGAGTTCCCCTTGTCCTCGACCCTCACGTTCTTGAAGCGTTTTCGCAGCTCTCTGATCTCTTTTAACGCGCTTTCAAGATCGTCTCCGCGCCGGTAGATCCAGGCTTTCTTGTTCATGACTTGCCTCATTTCATCTCTAATTTCTGACGCCTTTTCGCCGCCTTCTCTGCGGAACAGTTCAGCAATTCTGTTTTCTTCTGCTGCAAGTTTCTCATGTGGAATCTCGCAAAGACTGGCAGATTGTGCATGTTTTGCCGCTTCTTCACCTGCAACTGCTCCGAAAACGAGGCAGTCAGCTGTTGAGTTAGTGCCAAGTCTGTTAGCTCCGTGCACGCTGATGCATGAACATTCTCCAGCCGCATACAGGCCGGCGAGCGGGGTTTCGGTTTTGATGTCTGCTTTGATTCCGCCCATCGAATAGTGCGCTGCAGGACGAACTGGTATCGGTTCCTTAACTGGATCAACTCCGCCAAGTTTTATGGCAACATCACGAATGAGCGGCAACCGTTCACTGATTTTCTCTTCACCCAAATGTCTAAGGTCCAAAGCAATGTAGGATCCATACAGGCCTTGCAGTCCTCTTCCCTCGTTGATTTCAGTCTGTTCAGCTCTGGAAACTACGTCTCGTGGGGCAAGCTCCATCTTTTCAGGCGCATATTTCTTCATGAAGCGTTCGCCGTTGGCGTTGATGAGGTAACCTCCTTCGCCTCTGGCTCCTTCAGTTATCAGAACACCGGAAGGCACTAGGCCAGTTGGATGGAACTGGACAAACTCCATGTCTTCAAGCGGCGCGCCTGCGCGGTATGCCATTACCATGCCGTCGCCTGTTGTTGAATGTGAGAAGGTGGTGAACTCGTAAATGCGTTCGTGTCCTCCTGTGGCGATTATTATTGATTTTGCTTTCAGTGCCTGCATTTTTCCTGTCTTCATTTCTATGGCAGTCAAGCCTATTGCGGTGTTGTTTTCGGTTATGATTGACGTGACAAACCATTCGTCATAGAATTTCACGTTTCCAAATGTCAGAGTTTTGCCGTATATGGCGTGCATTTCATGGAAACCTGTCATGTCAGCGGCGAAGCAGGCTCTTGGAAAGCTGTGTCCTCCAAAGGCGCGCTGATCGATCTTGCCATCGGACGTGCGGCTCCACGGGCATCCCCAATGTTCTGTTAAGACTATTTCATTTGGAGCTTGTTTTACGAAGAATTCTACGGTATCCTGATCGGCGAGGAAGTCTGCGCCTTTAACCGTGTCATACGCATGCAAATCCAGCGAGTCTTTTTCCCTCATTACAGCGCCTGTTCCGCCCTGTGCACAGACAGAGTGCGAACGAAGTGGATGATGTTTGGATAATACGGCTATGTCGAGTTTGCTGTTAACTTCTGCTGCCGCGACAGCGGCTCTCAATCCGGCTAGGCCAGCTCCAACGATAATCAGGTCGTGAGTGCACTTCTCCATCAGTTTCACCTATGTTTTGAAGATTAACATAGGCTAGCACCTACGTTTTATAGTTTTCCAGTTGCCGCTATGTTAGTGATGTTGAAGTTTTCTTGTTCACAATCATGTTTACAAGGCTTTTATATGTCCCCTTTTTCTCTGTGTAGCCTGTGGGACAAGATGTTCGACACTAGCCGGTTCATTGAGGAGAAGGTGAAAGAGCTACAGGACAGAATCAAAGGTAAAGCCATTATTGGCGCTTCTGGCGGCGTCGATTCAACGGCTTCCGCTGTTCTTTTGAGCAGGGCGATAGGCAACAATCTGCTCTGTGTTTTGGTTGACACTGGCTACATGAGGAAGAATGAAGTTGAAAAAAACCAGCAAATGCTAAGACAACTAGGTTTAAATGTTCTTGTCATCGACGCCAAAGAGCGATTCTGCCAAAAACTCAAGGGTGCGATTGATCCAGAACAGAAACGCAAGATTATCGGCGAAGAGTTCATCAGAGTCTTTGAAGAGGTCGCTCGAAAGGAAAACGCGAAGCATTTTGTCCAAGGAACTATTGCGCCGGATTGGATAGAGAGTGGCGGAGGATTGAGGGACAAGATCAAGTCTCATCACAATGTGGGCGGATTGCCTGAGAAAGTCGAGTTCGAGATTGTTGAACCACTCCGAGACCTGTACAAGGACGAGGTGCGGATGGTTGGCAAAGCGCTGGGCTTGCCTGTGGAGCTCTATGAGAGACAACCGTTTCCAGGTCCAGGGTTAGCTGTAAGGATTCTCGGCGAAGCCACTGCTGACAACGCAAGAGTTGTGCGTGAAGCATGCGCGATCGTTGAAGAGGAGATCGAAAGAGCCGTGGCTGCGGGCGAAATGAGTAAGCCTTGGCAGTATTTTGCGGTTCTGTTGCCCTGCAAGGCTGTTGGGGTTCATGGCGACGTTCGTGTTTACGGACGTGTTGTTGTAGTTCGAGCTGTCGAAAGCCTCGACGGCATGAGTGCTGCATACTCCAAGATTCCACACAAAGTACTGGAGCAAATCAGTATCAGGATAACGAACATTTTGAAAGATGATGTTAGCAGAGTCGTTTTTGACATAACGAACAAGCCGCCGGGGACGATTGAATATGAGTAGACCAGTGAGAGTTTATGTTGTTGACAACGGTGGACAATGGACCCACAGAATCTGGCGAGTAGTCAGAGAAATCGGTTGCGAAACCAAGATAATTCCGAACACGACGCCCGTGGCTGAGATAGATGCTGACGCCTTGATTTTGAGCGGAGGAGCGCCACGCGTTGTGTGGGAGTTTCCGAAATTGGGGAATTGCATAGAGTACTTGGATCACTTTGACGGGCCGATTCTTGGCGAATGTCTTGGGATGCAGTTGATGGCCATCCATTTCGGCGGCAATGCTGGTCCCGCAGAGGTTCCCGAGTTTGGCTTGTCCAAATTGAGGGTTATTGAAGAAGATGACCTGTTCAAAGGTCTACCTGAGGAGTTTCTGGTGTGGGAGTCACACAACGACGAAGTGAAACAAGCACCAAGCTTTGCCGCTCTCGCAATGTCTGAAAACTGCAAAATCCAAGCGATTAAACACGTGAAGAAGCCGTTTTATGGGGTTCAATTTCATCCTGAAGTGAACAACACTGAGCACGGTGAAGACATTCTGCGCAACTTTGTCAACATCGCGAAGCCATAATCCAAAAACCAAGATCGCGATGCTCAACAGTCTCAGGTTTTTATCATTGTCAAAAGCATTTTGAACTTCTTTATTGCTCTGAGCGCATGCGGTTTTTTGGCTGGCATTATTATCATTTCTCCTTGCTTCAAACAATGTGCCTTTCCTGAGATGGTTACTTCTGCCTCGCCATCTATGATCTGGACCATTGCATCATACGGTGCTGTATGTTCGCTTAGCCCTTGTTGCTCATCGAATGCGAACAGCGTTACTGTGCCTGCTTTCTTGTCGATCAGGGTTCTACTCACAACTGACGCTTCTTGATATTCGATCAGATCAATCAATCTTGCGGGTTTTGCTGGTGGCTTCTTGTCTTTCTCCATGTTCAAACATCCTCTCTAAAGACTGGACGCAGTGAGCAATTACTCTGCTTTCTTTGGTTTATCTGTTTTTGTGAAAATGCACGGTTCATCTGGTGTTGGGCATTCCATGGTTGGATGATGCAAGCGTTTTCTTCTTCCCATCAACGTGTGCCACCTATGATGTTGATTGGCTTTGTATATCCATCTTGGTTTGGTCAAAAGTTTATTTCTTGTATATGATGTAGACTCCGATCAGCATTACTGAGCCAGCGATCAACTGTATTGCAGAAAAGTTTTCTCTAAGAATTAAGAATGCAAAAGCTGCTCCAAAAAGCGAGGAGGTTGAGAAAATGACTCCTGTCTTCATGGCCCCAATTTTCCTCAAACTCAGAAGAAAGAGCAGTATGGAAAAGCCTATGCTGAATGCTCCTGCTGTGGCGAGATATGGAAGAGCAGTCAGAGCGGTATGGAACTCGAGCCCTAATGCTTGAGCCAGCAAAACAAGTATTGTTCCACCCGTGAGGCATTTCAATGCCGTGACAACTAACAGGTTCTTGTTTTGACTTAAGAGCTTGCTCAAGTTGTTGTCTATGCCCCAGAATAGGCCGCCCAGAACTATCAGAATGTTTCCATAAAGACTCTGGGTCAGAGTTAGCTTGTCAAATGCGGCGTTTGTCGTTAGAAAAATGGCTCCCAGTGTTAAGAGCAAAATGCCTGCCCATTCTCTTCTGCTTGCCCGTTCCTTTAGAAACGATAAAGCTATGAGCACCGTGAAAAGAGATTCGGTATTCTGTAGCAACGATGCGTTTATCGCTGTTGTCTGGTTTAAGCCGTTTAGGAACAGAAATGGTGCAATCACTGCGCCTGAAAACATGACCAACGCGAGAACGATTAAATCTTTTTTGTTCATTCCGACCTCGGATTTTGATGTGATGCCTAACGATGACATTATCTTGTTTCCGAATGGCAATAGACGGATCAGTGAGAGGGATATGCCTGCGAATAGGTAGATTAGTCCAGCTACCAAGACTGGGTGTGTTTCAGCCAAGGCAATCTTGTTCAGGCAGGTTCCCAATCCAACCAGTAGAGCAGATAGAATGCCGCTTACGTATCCCCAATGATGTGTCAACTATTGATAAGCTCCATTCAAGCATCAACTGTGCCGGATGGCTATAAACTCTTAGCGGTTAAAAGAATGTGGACAATCGAATGAGAACATAAACCGTATTAGTTGGCACCTGCACGTACAACTCTAGGGAGCTTCGTGGTTCGGCATAAAAGAATCATTATGCAAGTTGGACTAATTTCTCTTTTCTGTGCAAATATTTTGGGCGTTGCAGTGCTTCTCCTATTTCCAAATCTGTGGACCGTCTTGTTCTTACTAAGCGCTATTATCTTCGACATTTACGCTTTATCTGTTAGATTTGCCCGAAAAAAGAAAATACAGTATCCTCTTGTCCCTCCTGAAGGAAAGCCTGATTGGTATTTTCCATTAACCAACATTCCTCGACCAGTGATTGAAGATTTCCGCAAAATTGAGGAAAAGAAACGCAGATTCGCCAAGATCAGAAAAATCGTCTACAAAGCAACAAAGCCCAAGAAGAAATAGTTTCATATTATTGGAAATTCTTTTATAGCGTGTTGTGATGGCAAATACTATTCTGCTGTAAAGAGGGATTGCATGTTTGTTGGCATGGATCATGTCGGAATCGCTGTAAAAAACTTGGATGAAGCCATCCACGTCTACTGTGATCTTCTTGGCTTCAAGCTTTTAGGCGTGCACGTTTTGACTGAGCGCAAAATCAAAATAGCGCTCATATCAACTGGCGGCGAAACACAGATAGAGTTGGTGCAACCGCTTGACGCTGAAAGCACTGTTGCCAAATTTCTGGAAACTCGGGGAGAGGGGATTCATCATTTTGCTGTTCGAGTTGAGGACATCGAAGCCGCGTTGGCAGATATGAAGAAGAATGGCGTGGCTTTGATTGATGAAAAGCCAAGAGTTGGTGCTGAAGGAAAAAGAGTTGCTTTTGTGCATCCGAAAAGCACCAAGGGTGTTTTGCTGGAGCTTGTAATGAAGTAGAGCTTTCATGTTTGCTAACAATTTTTGAGTTGGCAACAGTTTTAAACAGGTCACCGTTTACGTTCTTCTGAGTTGAGCATTTGAACGAAGTGAAGAACGTTCTGATAATTCAAGTGCTAAACTCGTTCGTAGCTGGCATTCTCGGCATAGCTCTGCCGTTGATGATGGATCAGAGACAGATCGATGTTGCGCTGGTAGGAGTTATTTTTGCCTCAATGCCCTTGATAATGCAGCTTGGAAGACTGGTTTTTGCGACGGTTTCTGATTTTTGGGGCAGAAAGCTCTTCTTCGCGTCCAATGGATTGTTAGGGATACTATCTGGCTTAGTGTACTATTTTGCTCGCACGCCTCTAGAATTTGTCTTCGGCAAGACCGTTGAAGGAACAAAAGAGGGCACTCTTTGGGCGGTGAACCGCGCGTTTCTTCTTGAAAAAGGGAAAGGCCATTGGAGGATCTTGGTCTATCTTAGGGCGATTGTCTACGTTGCGTATGCTGTCGGAAGTTTGCTTGCTGGTTTTCTCATAGTCTGGCTGTTTTTCGAAGGAACAATGCTCATTTGTACACTGATCAGTGTTCCCGTGTTTCTGTTAGCGCTGCTTTTGATTGGCCAAAAAAGAGAGCGGTTTAGCAAGGAGAAAGTGTTACAATTTTTGGACTTTCGGCAGAAAGACAGAACGTTCAAGATATTTCTCTTCCTGTTCTTCTGTTGGGGTTCAGCCTTCGGTCTCATAGGCGGCTTCGTAATACCTTTCTTCCTGAAAGCAAACAGTTTTAGTCCTGAAGCTATTGGATTAATCGTTTGCCTGCAGATTCTGATGGCCGGATTATTCTCTTATCTCTGTTCAAGAACAAGCAGAATGCGATTTCTGACTCTGCTGAGCGGCGTGCTATTTTCAGCAATTTTCGCCTTGCTTGGGTTTTCAAGCTTTCTTCTTGTGGGTGTTTTGATCATCGTTTCTGGTGCTGTTGAAGGAATGGCCGCCATTGGTCAAGAAGGAATCTTGTCAAAGATATGCACAAAAGAATCCTATGGAACCGACATCGGCCTGCTAATGACAGGACTGCACATTGGAGAAGCAATAAGCTTGGTCCTAGCCGGCATCCTCATTGAGACTTTGGGTTACGTCGCTCCATTTTTACTGTCCGCGGCGATTTACGCGATTTTCTACGTCGGTTCCTACTTGAATTTGAAAGAATGAGCATGTGGTGGTTTAACATGTCCAATGGGCTAACTGTAGATCGATTTCAAGAAGGTTTGCAGACAAAGTGGCTCGGCCGGAGCATATTTTTTGTACACTCTGTCGCATCCACAAATGCGTGGGCATCTGAACTCGCCAAGTTAGGCGCAGCCGAGGGAACGGTTGCTGTTGCTGAGATTCAGACGGCTGGACGAGGAAGGTTGAACAGAAGATGGTTCTCGCCAGAAGGAGGACTATGGTTTTCGATTATTCTGAAGCCTGAACTTGATGCGGGAAAAGCTCCTTTGCTTGTTTTCGTCTCTGGCTTGGCTGTAGCTAAAACTCTTCGTGATTTGTACAAATTGAGCGTGGAGACAAAATGGCCTAATGATGTTCTGGTGAAAGGACGAAAAATCTGTGGCATACTTTCAGAGATGAAAACCCGAAGTAAGCGAGTGGAATACGTGGTAATTGGCATCGGCTTAAACGTAAACTTTAGCGTTAAGAAGGCTTTGCCTGAAGAACTTTGGTGTAACGTTACTTCTATCGAGGATGAGCTTGGAAAAAAAGTAAAGTTGGAAAAACTGTTTCAGACACTGCTTGAAAGTTACGAAGCTGTTTATGAGTCATTTATGCTGAACGGTTTTGCACTGATCATAACGGAATGGAAGAAGTTTGCTAGCTTTTTGGGGAAGAACGTTGAAGTAGTTGCTGGGGCTGAAAAAGTGAACGGTTTGGCCTGTGATGTTGATGATAATGGGGCTTTGATCCTTAAGCTTAAAGATGGGACAGTTAGGCGTGTTCTTGTTGGGGATGTTTCAGTGGGAGTAAATCCTTAAATGGTTAGAGTTTTACATGTTCAACTATGGATAGGAAAAGGCTCCTGTCAATAACTTTCTTCTCGATTCTTATCATCGCTTTGACCACCACAATCATTTACTACATGCGAGTGCAGGAGACATCCAAACCATCTTGGCTGAAATCGGACTCATTTATACTGTACGAACAAGTCTTTGTTTGGAACGACGAGTCTTATAATAAGTCTGTGTCTTGGAACGTGACGAGGCTAAACGGAGACTCTCTTGACTTGTACACGATGTCTCATTCAGTGAACACTACTGGTGGAGATGTCGTGATAACTCCTGTTGAAGGAAACTGGACAGTGAATGCTTTCACCCGCGAAATTCTTGTCTCGTCAAATTCATACGATATTGGGACTAAGGTACCTTACTGGATTCCTACAAACGTCAGGGAAGGATCTGCAGTTGACACCATGTACGGAGCAGGCAGAATCAGTGGCAGCGCGACAGTTTTCGTTTTTGGTCATCAGAGAGACTGCTGGGTTCTTGAATACAGTTGGCTCTCGAAAAGCATGATTCGATGGTATGACAAATCATCCGGTGTATGTTTGAAAGTCTATACGATACTAACGCAGCTAGATGTCACAGTGGAGATAACCCAGACAGCGGTCGACACGAATATTGACCTGTGACACGAGCCTTCAAGCATGTCTAGTTCGGTTTTCGACGAAAGTTATATAGAAACCTGCTGACTGCTTTGTTTCGTCGTCTTGTTTCTTCCCGAACAAGACTTGAAAGCAATAAAGGAAAAATTGCTAGGAGACAATAAAAGATGAAAAAACGAATTATCCTCTTGACTCTAGGTTTTCTCGCAATTGCCTTTGAATGTCTTAGCTCGGTCATTACTCCGTCCTTCTCAGTTTCTCCGCCCTACGTGCTAACAAGCGGAAGCATATATGCCAACAGAGTTGGTGGAGGAGGCGGTGGATACGGCTTCATGAACGAAAGTGGTCAATATTTGCTTGAAAGTGGCATAGTGCCTGGAAACTATACGGTTGAAGCCTCAGTGAACGGCTACATCAATGCAAAAGTAAACACCACTGTGAACTCTGTCAGCGACGTGAATACTGTTGATTTGACGCTCAATCGTTCTGCTGTAGTGCGCGGCAAAGTCTTAGGTTTCGATGGTGCTCCAGTTGTTGGTGCCGAAGTCAGTTTGACCAAGCAAGGTTCCTACTTTCCGCTCGGTCAAACAACATCAGACTCAAATGGAATGTACTATTTTGCTTCCAACATAGACACTGGAAACTATTACGTGAACGTCACTTTCTCATTTCCTTTTGAAGTCGCCGCTTACTCAGTGATGTATGGAAACAACTACACCGGATTGCCAACGTACTCCTATTTGGATGCGCCATATCTTGCGAGCGGCTATGTCGAGCGGGGGTCTGGTTTATTTTCAGTCACTGCTGGTCAGACAACTGCTGTCTCTGATTTGGTTCTCGAAAGATCAGGAGTCATAACAGGAATTGTAAAAGACGAGATGGGTACTCCCATTCCATACGCTGCTGTAGCAGCGGAGTGGCTTGGTGACATAACTGGTATAGTTTTAGCGGATCTTAGTGGAACATACAAGATAGCTTATGATGTTCTTAATCGCTCGTATAATGTTCGACCCTACGCTTACGGATATATCGGCAACGAGACAGTGGTTGTGGCAAACCAAACTGGCACAGTGTGGCAGAACTTCACGATGAGCCGCTCAGCAGAAGTGCATGGACATGTCTGGCGAGAGGGTGACAATAGACCTGTATCAGGCGTACAATTGACTTTCTTGGGGCCTCCACCATATTATCAAGGGATAACCACAGAATCTGATGGTGCGTACTCAATAAGCGGCGGTCTTGGACCCGGTGACTACTTTGTTTCAGCGAGTCTGGGTTACGCTACGGTCAACTATACCTCAATCACACTGAGTGCTGGAGAGAGCAAGCTTCTGGACTTCTGGATCGACGCCTACTTCATCAGCGGTACAGTTCATGAAAACTCAACTAGCGGTCCCGGAGTGTCCTTTGCCGGCGTAGACTTGGAATTTGTGGCAGATCCGTATCCAACTGGAGGATACACAATTGCTAATGAAGATGGAAGCTACGAGCTAGCCCTTCCTATTGAGGAGGGCATGAATGGATTAACTGTGAGTGCGAACTTCACTGTGACTGCTTGGGACTACAACACCACAAGAGTGAACATGGATGTAGTGATAGGCGAAGACGTAACAGGTCTAGATTTCGTTCTTTATCCTTCGCCAACTCAGCCGCCGCCAGAATCCGCAAAGATCACTGGAACTGTCTATGGAAATTCAGGCCCATCTTTGCCTTTCAGTTATCAATGGTGGCATTTGACTTCTGGAAACTATAGTTACATGGTAGGCGTAAACTCTTCTAGCTGCGTAATGTTCGTGAGCGGCGTGATCAGCAATACTGGAGACTTGATGGTCGTAGCTTGGGGTCCTGAAGGAACAGATGGGCGAATGACTGTTTGGATTCCTCACCCTCTCTATCAAGAGCCTTTCACAGTGACGTCTTCTATTGGGCCTGATCCATTGGTGGAATCTGAAACTTTCAACGGAACACACACAATAATAACCATCACATACGGTCACAGCTACAAGTTCATGACTTTCCACACTGACCACGTTATCCCAGAGTTTCCAACGCAACCAATTATTGCAATCGCTCTCATAGCAAGTGCAGCCATGATTCTTCTTGAGAAGAAGCGCAAAATGTCAAAGATAATCTAGAGCAGATCCTTTTACTCTTCCTTTTTCTTTGTCATATGGAAACCGCGTTTTTCAAGTTGCTGAAGCAGATCCTTCGGGTCTTGGTCCCATTGGCCGAGTTTTCTACAGATGTGTTCCGTCCAACTGTAGTTGTCGAAGGTGAAAGTTTCTTTTCTGCCACCTTCTAACGGTATCATATAATTTGCCTTTCGATAGTAGTCCTGTGCAAGGTAGCCCTCATCCATATTCTTCATTGCCTTTGAGATGGTCTCATCATCCAGTTCTTTGTATTTATCTTCGAACAGCGTGAACTCCATCGGGTAGCGTGGTCGCGTTGGCGGATCTTCAGCCGGATATCCAATTGTCAACTGCACGAGTGGGAACACTCTTTTTGGCAGGCAGTATTCTTCCGCGATCTTGTCTGCTCTGTACATGGCGCTTCCGAGGAAGCAGCTTCCCAAGCCCAAGCTTCGCGCGGCTGTCACCATGTTCTGTGCCATGTAGGCAGCGTCCTGTACTTCGAAGAGGAGGAAGGCCAGATCGTTCATGACGATTTTCCAGTTTCTTTTAGCCATTATCAATTCGAACTTGTGTGAGTCAACGCATATGGTGAAGAGTAGTGGTGCGTTCCATGGGTTGCGTTTTCTGTTTCGTGACAGTAATATGCTGTAGCACTGCGTGGCGAAGGGTGCTTGTTGTCCTGCTCTCACGATTGTCTGCACGGTTTCGTCAGAGGGCGTTTGATCTGTATATTTTCTGATTGACTTGTGCTCAAGCATGGTTTTGATAACAGCGTTTGTCTTCATGTTCTCCGCTCCAATCAGCTTGGATTTTCTAGGGTTTCCGTCTATATATTCCTTCAAGAAAGGGAAATTGTTGCTGGTTGACATGAACGAGGAAAGGAATCGATGTAGTCTTCTTGTACGGTTGTCCGTATGTTCTAAATACTGGCCGATTATTTATAGTCAAACAAGAATGGAGGAAACAGAATGAACAAGCGACAGGAACCGTCTGTTGATGAAAAAGTCAAATATTTACGAGAAATGACTGAGCAAGCTAAGCTCGGCGGAGGCCAAAAACGAATCGAAGAACAGCATGCAAAAGGCAAGTTAACGGCTAGAGAGCGTGTTGAGCTTTTGCTTGATCAAGGCAGCTTTAATGAACTTGACCAGTTTGTGGTTCATCAGTGCGCTGAATTTGGTATGGCTGACAAGAAAATTCCCGGAGACGGTGTTGTTACTGGGTATGGCACGATAGATGGTAGGCTTGTTTATGTTTTCTCTCAGGATTTCACTGTGTTTGGCGGCTCTTTGGGCGAGATGTTTGCTAAGAAGGTTTGTAAGCTCATGGATTTGGCTTTGAAGACTGGCGCTCCTGTTATCGGTTTGAATGACAGTGGCGGCGCTCGCATTCAAGAAGGTGTTGCAAGTCTTGGCGGTTATGGTGACATTTTCTTCCGTAACGTCATAAGTTCAGGTGTTGTTCCGCAAATATCCGCAGTCATGGGTCCGTGTGCAGGCGGCGCCGTGTACTCTCCCGCTTTGACAGACTTCATTATTATGGTGGATAAGACCAGCCACATGTTCATCACGGGCCCGGACGTGGTCAAAACCGTTCTAGGCCAAGAAGTATCATTCGAAGAACTGGGCGGAGCCATGATCCACAACCAAACAAGCGGCGTCTGCCACTTCATCGCAAAAGATGAACAGCAGTGCATTCAGTTGATTAAGAAGCTGCTTAGCTATTTGCCCTCTAACTATCTTGAAGATCCACCAGCAGTGGAGCCGACGGATGATCCAAATCGTACTGATCCAACTGTTGCTCATGTGCTTCCAGATGATTCGGACAAGCCGTATGATGTGAAAGAAATAATACTCAGAGTCGTGGACAATGGCGAGTTTTTTGAGGTTCAGTCGCTTTGGGCTCAGAATATTGTTGTAGGTTTTGCGCGTTTGAACGGCAAGGTCG
>CAZHWL010000006.1:0-4549 GCA_964536035.1 uncultured Candidatus Bathyarchaeia archaeon
CCTGCTGGCGGCGAAGATTTCACCAAAGTTTACAAGGTGTTAGGCAGTACTGACATACCACTGTACAATTTGCCTGACAAAGCAGTGAAAGCTCTCAAAGCTTTGAGAGACTACGGCAAGATTTTTGGAAAACGCTAAAGCTATATCTCGTACTTTGCTAGATTCTATTTCGAGTTACCATCGTTTTACAAGGTGGAATATTGGCCGCAAACTCCAAGGGTCTAGACGAAAAAATGGCAGGACAAATCCTTGCAGTGTGCAATAGACTGGCTGGATCTAGCCGAGTTACTGCCTCTTGCGTGTACGGTCAAGGAGGATTTGAGTCTCGTGATAGTAAAACTCCTGTTGAAGTTTTGCTCGTGATTTATGGTTTTCAGCCTAGACTTATGAGCTACGTGTCGATTATTGACGGAAGAAATGTCTTTGTTCTCGCGGTGGATCAGTGGGTGTTTGAAAGAGATGTGGATCGAGGCTTTTTGGGTGAAGCTTTGGCTTGGGTTCTGATTTTTCCTAATCTGCCGCTGATTAACCGTGAGTATTTACGTGATCAAGAAGTGAAGCTCAAGAAACGCTTAGTCACTGAAATATTAGAAAATCTCGTTTTGGATTTTCCCGAACTTTCCTACGAGCTTTTCATCAAACCAGAATACTTCATGTATGAAGTCATGATTAGCAGAGCACGACTCTTTCCACCGATGACGTACAGTTTCTGGAGTTTCATGCAGAAGGATCGCGGAAAAAAAGAGATCAGCCACATGTTGCACGGTTATTCAGAGGCCTTAGCCTCTTTAGCCAAAAAGGGACTAATCTGTTTTTCAGAAGAATATGTCAGAATGACTGAAGAGTTTGTTGCAGGCGTCCATAGTCCTAGAACCCGTCTTGTGAACCTCTCGAAAACCGTGCCGCGGACGTTGTTCACTTCTCTGCTCAGTATTTTGCCCAAATTTTTGGTCATTCTTTCTCAGAACAGGGAACTGCTGGTCAATTTTCAGAAAATTTTGGATCGGTCGACTGTGCAGTTTCAAACTGAAGTTCCTGAGAACTATCTGTATGTTCCCACAGCTTCTGGTCTTATTCCTTTGACCAACAAGATGGGGATTGAAGAGTTCGCGAGAACAGTGCTTGCTGCAGACAAGAATGCAAAGATCAGTGTTGAAGCCCTCGGCGGAATCCTTAATGACGTTTACTTGATAAGAGCGCTAATGGATGGAAAAGAACAGAAGGTTGTGGTTAAACGGTTCAAGGACTGGTCTAGTTTCAAATGGTTTCCACTGACATTGTGGAGCATTGGGACCAGAACGTTCGCTGTTCTTGGGCGACCGAGATTGGAGCGAGAGTGCGCCACTAACCAACTCCTGTACTCTAAAGGGTTTTCTGTTCCAAAACTTCTACATGTCAGTCCTGACAAGCGCTTGGTTTTCATGGAATATGTAGAGGGCAAAGATGTCAGCGCTGTAATCAAACAACTCGCGGGCGCGAAAAATTCTGCCAAAGTAAAGAGAGAATTAAGGATCATTGAGAGGGTTGGTTGGAAAATTGCCAAAGTACACGCCTTGGGGATCGCTTTGGGTGACACGAAACCAGAGAACATTATGATTGGCAAACATGGGGAAATCTACCTTATGGATTTTGAGCAGTCTTCTCGAGGCGGTGACAAAGTGTGGGATGTCGCCGAGTTCTTGTACTATGCTGGTCACGACCTACCGCCTTTTGTTGAAACGCAGAGAATAGGGCTTATTGCGGAAGCCTTCGTGAACGGGTACTTAAGGGCCGGAGGAAAGCTTGATATTGTACGCAAGGCTGCAAACCCAAAGTATACAAAGGTTTTCAGCATATTCACTTTGCCGCATGTTATGTTAGCTATCTCAAATGTTTGCAGAAGAGCAGAAAACGTGAGGAATAAAGTTGGTTAAGAACGAGACAGCTTTGACATTTTACGGCGGGGTTAACGAGATTGGCGGGAACAAAATTCTACTGGAAGACGGAGACACAAAAGTTTTCTTTGATTTCGGCATGTCTTTCGGCTCAAAAAAGATGTTCTATTCGCCGCCTTTTCTTTCGCCCAAAAGTGAGAAGAGCTTGCAGGAACTTGGGATACTGCCGAAGCTTGAAGGCGTCTACAAGTTTGATGCGAAGGCTCCTGATATTGACGCTGTTTTTATTTCTCACAGTCATCTAGATCATTCAGCTTATCTTTCTTTCCTGAATCGAGACATTCCAGTGTACTGTGGTGAAACGACGAAGCTTATCATGCAAACCTTAGGTGAAATGCGTCGAGCCGATTTGGAGTTTGATATCGGTAACCTAGATTTCAAGCCATTCAGGACAGGAAAAAAGATCAGAGTCGGCGACTTGGAAATTGTGCCTTTTCACGTTGATCACTCTGTTCCCGGAGCATACGGTTTTGTGATCTACGCTTCCAGTGGTGCCGTTGTCTATACCGGAGATTTCAGAGTCCATGGTTCCAAACCTGAAATGACTTGGGACTTTGTCGAACACGCAATGGAAGCAGATCCTGTGGCAGTCGTTACTGAAGCTACAAACATGACTGGCGCATCTGTTTCTTCTGAAAGCGAAGTTGAAGGCAAATTAAATGACATTGTTAAACAGGCAAGCGGCGTTGTGCTAGCCGAGTTTGCTTTCGCAGATATTGATCGGCTGAACAGCTTCTTTCGAATAGCCAAACGTAACAAGCGGTGCTTGGCTGTTTCACTGAAGCAAGCTTACTTGATGGACACGCTTCGCGCTGACAAAGGCTTGAAGGTTCCAGACTTGAGCGATGAGAATATTTTGATTTTTCGAAAATCGAAGAAAAAATACGAAAAATGGGAACGTCACGTGCTGAATAAACATGCTGGAAAGATTGTCGACGTGTTCGAAGCTTCGAAGCGGCAGTGCAAGCTTGTACTTGCTTTGTCTTTCTATGATCTTGAGGAACTGGTAGCGATTCGTCCAGAAGCAGGCAGTTGCTACGTCTTGTCTGCCTCTGAGCCTTTCAACGAGGAAATGGAGATCGATTTCGACAGGCTTGTGAACTGGCTGGAACACTATGGTCTGCCTCAGTATCATGTTCACGTCTCAGGACACGTTATGCCTCTGCAATTGAAACACATTCTAGGAAAGGTCGGCGCGGAAAAGGTTTTTCCAGTGCATACCGAAAATGCCGGTTTATTTGCCAGATTCATGCGTGACCTGAAAGGTGAAGTTACTATTCCGGAAAAAGGAAAAGAGTATACGCTCTAATCTGCTTTTCAAGAGCCTATGCTTTTGTTTTCTTCACATAGACTACAATGCTCACAATGGCAACGGCGGCGACTCCTCCGCCAATGTATAACGAATATTTCATCAGAAATGTTGGTTCTTCGATTTTTGCTAGCAAAGCTGAGCTGACACTTGGGTAAACTGTGTTGGTTCCATTGAATCTTGCTTGAATTTGCCAAGATCCCGTGTTTTCGGTCTGGAAACCTGTTGTGAATGTGCCGTCGTCCAGCGTATGGCACAGTATTTCTTTGGTCGTGTTTGCCGAGTTGAAGAAAACTGTCACAGGAATATTGCCTATTCTGGGCGACAGGAAACCTTTGACGGTCACGTTCTCTCCTACATGTATGGGTTCGTGAACCAAAGTTAGATTGAGCTCGGACGGATATTTGACCGAGTAGCTGCCATTGGCGATAAGA
The DNA here is from genome assembly GCA_964536035.1 of uncultured Candidatus Bathyarchaeia archaeon. Lineage (GTDB taxonomy): Archaea > Thermoproteota > Bathyarchaeia > Bathyarchaeales > Bathycorpusculaceae > JBGPAV01. Next base: position 3,678 of record CAZHWL010000006.1, read on the forward strand.
GCGTTCTTCAGTGTGTCAACGGCTTCTACTCTATAAGCCACGGTTGTGCTTGCGTTCTGGCCGGGTATCGTGGCTCGGCATGACTTGTCGTCTATTATTTGCATTTCCATCATGTTCGTGCTTTTCCAACCATCTGTAGTGTATTGCAGTGTCGCATTCACTAGGTCTGTAGCGTTGGAAGCGTAAGCGACGAGTGTCTCATTCTGTGGGAAAACATTGTATGGCACAGTTTCTGGTTTCAGCACGACGTTTCCAAACTCCGTCTTGACTAGAAACTCGATGGTTCCATTGCCAACCTCACCGATAAGTACAAGGTGATACAGATTCTTTCCAGCCTTAGGCGCCGTGAAGTTCAAGTACATTTCCTGACCATAACGTTCGCAACTAGCATAAGCTACTCCGCGATATTCTTTGCTTTCCAAGTTATAGCCACCGAGTGTCATGTTTCTTTCACCGAAGAGACCAGGCTCCCATGCTAGTGGTACACCATTCAGTACTGTTTTGTTCGGCATCGTTGAATCAGACATTAGGTAAAGCCTTGCCTCGTACATGTCTAAGGTTTCTGGAACCTTGATCCATGTCTCGATATGTTGGTTACTAGTTGCAAATTCATACGTCCATGTTGTGTTCAAAACTGGTGCACTGACGTCGTTTTTTCCTTCAACGTAATGTTCATGCCAAGTGTTGCATTCAATGTTTTCGACTATCATGAATGTGGCTTGCTGGGAGCCGTTGCTTTCCTTTGGATCATTCACTATGACAAACGTGTAGTTTCCTGATTGTTTCGGGTTGAAAAAAGGCTCTTGCGTCGTTGTTCCTAAGTGTTCTGGAAGCCCTGCAGATTCAGTGTGATATCCTTCCATCTCGCCGTT
>CAZHWL010000006.1:4649-15648 GCA_964536035.1 uncultured Candidatus Bathyarchaeia archaeon
CTAAGTGTTCTGGAAGCCCTGCAGATTCAGTGTGATATCCTTCCATCTCGCCGTTCGGGTCGTACACATAAATATCATAGTCCGTTTTTGGTTCAGAGCCATTGTTCACCCATTCACCATAACAGTAAGCATGATAAGCGTGGCTGGCTCTGAGCGGACATACTATGCTCCAGTTCTCTCCAATACTTACTTGAGAGTCGTTGAGCATTATGGGAAACATGGGTTTTTCCACGTATGTCCAATTTCCCTGAGGCTCCATGAACATGTGCACGTAGTTTTTGTATTCATGAAAATCTGGTTCAGCGTTGAGATTTGGAGCGGTTGCTAGGATAAGGAACAAAAACACAGCTATTGGTGGAATGATGTTTTTTGCAGAGTGCACTCTGTTCACGTCTATCACTAGGCTGTGTACGACTCTGTTCCCAGTAGGGAATATCTGTTGTGAACATGAACTCTAGATTCCGAATTTTGATCAGACTTCGACAAAAATGTCTGTTCGTCTTTTGATAAACCGTTGAAAGAAATTGTCTTTTGAGCACATTAGGGTTGAGATCGAACATCCAATTTGGATTCTGAATTCATATTCTTTAATAGACACAAAAACCTTCCTCCAAAGAAACAAATGAACCTAAACAAGAAAGTGGATAACATATGAAAATCAGGAATCTATTCGTTTTACTACTCATCATTTCCGCTTCACTGAGTCTAGTCGCGTCTACAACAGCTGTAGACACGTTGGTGGTCACAGATTTTCAGCTCGAAAGCTTCGCTAAAACCATTGACTTCTTCAATTATGCGCGTCAGTATGCCGGCAATAACGGTTTGTCTGCTCCCCCGAACAAGTGGCACGCTTATACCTACATGACTTACGTAAACACGCATGGACTGCGCATGCTCTACGCCGGACTCCAGAACATGACCTTCGACGAAAGCACCTACTTCACTGCGCCTATGCAGAACGTTATGATGCACTACAAAACAAACAATCGCAGCCGTGAGGTACTGCTGGCTTCGAACTTTGTCATGCTTTTAGCCTTCAATGAAACAGCAAGCACACTCTATTCTGGTTCGCCAGATGTGAATGATCATCTTTGGTCCTCGTTCAGCATGGGTTTCAACTTTAAAGGAGTATTTCCAAACAACACTTTTCCAGCATTGAGCAGCGAAACCACCATAATCCCTTTGACACACTCAGACGACAAACTTCACTGGTCATGGGGCATGAAATACGCAAACTTGACAGCCATCTGGTGGAACACAACTATACACCCATCGCAGCACACTTATGAATCGTTCCCAGTGGCGATCACGACCTACGACGAACTCACCTTCACCTACGAGCTCATCATAAATCCGCAGACGCAGACAGCAACCCTAATGGAAAACCATGTCATAGGCAGAATGCGGCAGCTCTGGATGTTCGCAGGCTGGCTTTTTATCCCGTTCTTCACACACTACAACAGCACAGGATGCTACCTACATAGCATAATTAATCCTCAAGGCACAAAAATCTCAGACGACACGATCCACGACTTCATACAGGATAACCAGATAAAGATGAGTATCGTAGACTTTCAGACCAGCATAACGCTTGAGCGCGATACCTACAGCACTTCAGCCTTTGGACAGAACGTGACAGACGCCGACCAAAACGTGGACAACAGTTCAATCACAACGTATGCAGACGACGGTGAAAAACTCTTTGACGCCGACTTTGGATCCAAACAGACTTATAATCTGTACAACTACACTGCAGACCCCACAGAAACAAACTACACGACACACGACGCCACGGCTAGAACATGCCAGATTAATGGCTTCGCTCAGAACGTTGACTTGCTCAACCCGCACATGCGTTTCATGAAGCTTTTGCCTCTACTCGTCTTACATATGCGTTCACAAATGTATATTCGAGCTAGGGAACGTATAGGCAATATGAGCCGTGCCAACTACTTCTACATCATTGGCTACCCTGAATACGGCGGCTACAAGATCGAGCATGACCCGACTCTCACCGTTTACTTGGACACAACCGCCACAGACACTAGCGGTTCAGATATGTTCAACCCGCAAAACCTGAAAGGACTAGTCATAATCGGAGCAGTCGCTGCAGTATTAATCATAGCCGTAGCATTGATCATGCGTAGAAGAAAACCAGCAACCTCCACGACGGAGACAGCACCTCCACAACCTCCAGACTAGAGACAGAAAACCATCCAACTTTTCTTTGTCGCCTTTATCCTGTTCCGCATTGTAAGTACTTTTCCGTGGCAATCAGAACAAAATGCTTTCCATAATAAGAGACTCCACGATAAGGAGTGAGATGTTATTGAACCACAAGAATCAGACTGCAGCAATTCTGATTTCAAAAAAATCCAAGAGAAATTAGAACTCTTAAGTAGAAGAAGTAGGTGCTATGCACGTTTTCTACTTCTTCAAGTTCTCTTGTGGAGCATTCAAGGAAAAAATCATGTAGTATCTGAGGTTTTTGTGCCATCAAAGGTTCTGTGGGGTTGCTGATTCTCTTTCTTCTTTTAGTTCATGTAAAATCACGATTGCTTCACCCAGGGGCATGTGCATTCTTGCAGCTAGTTCGGTGGGTGCTGTTTCAGGTTTTTCCTGAAGTATGGTTTCCCGTGTGTATGCTTTGTGGTTTGGATATAATGTCAAAGCGTGCACGGTCTCGACAAGTATTGGCCACAGCTTCTCCTTCATGTAGTCTTCTGTGTTCATAGGACATCAGCTATAGATGTTGTTGAAGTTAAATATTCGGTTTGCCTTTCGCAAAATGCAGCAAATTTTCCATAATGTAATAGGCTTTGTCTCAGCAAACCAGCGCTCAACGTCTCAAACATGGCTTACCATAAAGTATATCTCCCTCATGCAATGATTAACCGCTTCCAATACACAGGCACAGAGTGGAGAAAAATGACTGTCAAAGCCATTATATTTGACCTCGACGGAACGATCACAAGTTTCAATGTAGACTACAAGACTGTAAGAACAGAAGTCAAAAGCCTGTTCGTTGCAAACGGTTTGCCCTCTTCAATTCTGTCCTCGAATGAAAGCATTTTTGACATGTTCAAAAAAGTTGAGATATTTCTGCGAAATAATGGCGAATCAGAAAAGAAAATGGAGGAACTACGCTCCAAGGCACTAAAAATTGCGGAAAAACATGAATATGAAGCAGCAAAAATCACAAGTCTTCTCCCAGGAGCGCCCGAAGCGTTGAAGAGCGCGAAAAATATGAACTTGAAAGTTGGCTTGTGCACAATTAATAGCGAGAAAGCCACATGTTATATTCTAAAACGGTTTAAGATAGCCGACCTCTTCGACGTCGTGATAACAAGGGAAAAAGTGAAGCAAGTAAAGCCCAACCCGGAGCACCTGCAAGTTACTCTCAACGCTCTAGAAGTCAAATCAGGTGAGGCCATATTCGTGGGAGATGGAAGCCGAGACATGTTGTGTGCACGAGAACTGAAAGTGCTTGCAGTAGGACTCGCAACAGGCATCTCAACTAGCAAAGAGCTGACAGCCTCAGGAGCAAACTACCTCATTACCTCGATCACCGATCTATCTAGTCTAATTGAAAGACTCAACAAGCCTTAGTATTTGGTAGAAAATTCCAATTTTTTCACACGTCTAAAGTGACGACTCCTAATGCTTGAGCGCCTGCGATTCTGTTGATCGGCGATCTGATAGCAATAGGCTATCGATAATTGTCAATACCGATTCCACGATCAGTCCTGATCAAATGAACAAGGCAGCTATTCCTATGACAACAATTACTGGAGCTGTCCAAGTGGATAGGGAATTTATTTATAAGACCTTAGCGTAGTTCTCAGTTTGAGTACGTCTAGAGGAATCTGGAAGTTGGCAGAAAGAGCGTTTGAAAAACTCTTGGGCGAAGCTATAGATGATGCCCTGCAGACTCTAGGAGACTCAGCAAGGCAATCCATTTACTTCCACCTCGAAGATAGGTTCAAAGTCACAAAAGATGATATTCCTCGCCGCCTTGAGGATTTTGAGCAAGGACTTGAAAGGATTTTTGGCCCAGGCTCACGTTTTTTGGAGATTCTCATAATGCAGAAATTGTATGAAAAAACAGGCAAGCCTCTTGATTGGGATGAAACTAAAGAACTCCTGTTCATTGATTATGTGAAGGCAGCGAAACAAAGTTATTCTAGAAAAAAGTAGTTACTTTCGCTTTTTGAAGACAGATAGACATATTTCGCGCCTTCTGAGCGTCGTGGCAGTCAATTCAGATTCCGACTTCACAAATCATTTATCAAAGCTCCGTGAAGTTTCATTCCAAATTCATGCTCATACCTGAGGTTTCCAGTGTGCCGCAAAACGATTTTGCCAAGTTACTCATAGCCGCAGTAGAGGAAAGCCTAGCATCTTTAGGCGATTCATCTAAACAATCCATATTCTATCATCTAGAAACGTCATTCAAGCTGAAGAAAGAGAATATACCTGCAAACCTGACTGAATTTACTATTGCTCTGGAACGCATTTTCGGTCCTGGTGCGCCATACCTTGAGAAACTCATCGCTCAACGCTTGCACGAAAAACTGGGGCTAGACTATGAAGGGAAGTCATATCCTGATTTTCTGCAGTGCATGGACAACGCTAAGAAACGCCTCCTAGTTGATGAGGAGTGTATGGTTATATGAAAACGAGAGAGACAAAGCATAACAATGAAGCCGAACGCATTGCACATACGCTGAACGAGTTGTGCGATCTTAGCGACGGAGTAGACGAAATGATCTACGTTTTGGATCCAGAAACCTACAAGATACTATTCACCAACAAGAAAACAGAAGAATTATTCGGCAAAAAAATCAAAGGCAAAAAATGTTATGCAGTTTTCCAGAAACTGAACAAACCTTGCACAAACTGCACGAACAAATACGTTTTTGGAGCCAACACTGGCAAGACATACATCTGGGATCATCAGAATCACTGGAACAAACACTGGTACCGAGGCATATACAAAGCAATCAAGTGGCCCACAGGTAAACACGTAAAATACGGCTTGTCAATCGACATAACACACCAGAAAAAGATGGAAGAGGCACTACGTGAAAGCGAGACTTTCTTCCGATCCATCGTCGAGAACTCTCACAGCGGAATCATAATCGCAGACAGCGACTTCAAAATTATCTATGCAAATAACGAAGCAGCTCGCCTTGGCGGTTATTCAAAGAAGGAAATTGTCGGACACGACTACAGACAATTCCTTGATGAAACCAGCAAACATCTAGTTGAAGAGAGGCATCTCCGTAGACAAAAAGGTGAGAAAGTCCCCTCCAAGTATGAAGCAAAGATAGTCCGCAAAAACGGTGAAATAAGGAACGTGGAGCTCAGGCCAGCGTTAGTGCGTGACAAACAGGGAAACATGCGAGCCATAGCTCAAGTCTTAGACATAACTGAACATAAGAGAATGGAGAAGGAACGAGTCCGTTTTGAAGAGAGACTGTCCGCTTTGAATAAATATGGGCAGAATCTGAGCATGGCAAAAAACAGCGAAGAAATATACAAGCTTATCTTGGATGCTATGGAAAAAAGTCTCGGATTTGAATTCGCTGATGTCTTCATCACTGAGGGAAAAATGCTCAAACTGGTAGCTCACCGAGGTCACTCAAAAGATCTGTTGCTCAAACTACCGCTGGATGGAGAAAAAGGCATAACCGTGCGCGTGGCAAGAACAGGCGAATCGGTTTTTGTTTCAGATGTGCGTCAAGACAAAGCGTATGTTAAGGGTGGAGAAGGAGTACGATCCGAGCTTGCGGTTCCAATCAAAGCAGCGAATCATGTTCTAGGCGTCTTGAACGTTGAAAGCAAGAAACCAACTTCATTTGAGGACGATGAGAAGAAACTGCTTGAAATACTGGCTTCGCATGCTGCAATTGCCATGACAAATCTTAGAAAACAGAAAATACTCTCAGCGTTGAACGAATATGGTCAAAGTCTAAACATGGCAGAGAACTTGGAAGACATATATAAGTTAACGCAAAGCGCTATGGAGAGACTTCTCGGATTTGAGTATGCATCAATACTTGTAGTTGAAGGAAAAAGCCTCAAATTAGTTGCTCATCTTGGATATTCAGATAAACTTGGGTTAGTTTTGCCATTGGATGGAGAAAAAGGAGTAACTGTAAGAGTAGCTAGAACCGGAAAGCCTATAATCGTGTCAGATGTCAGAAAAGAAAAGACATATGTAAAAGGCGGAGAAAAAATCCTTTCCGAGCTTGCAGTCCCCATTAAAGTAGGACGCAAAGTTCTCGGGGTTCTAAACGTTGAAAGCAAAAAGCTAGCTACTTTTGACGAAAATGACCGAGAGCTCTTCGAAATCTTGGCTTCACATGCTGCCATCGCCATAACAAATTTGAGAAGACAGTCTCAGCTATCAGAAATTCGCGAGAAATTAGAGTGTTTGATGAAGAACACGACGGAAATCATGCATGTTAATGAAATGCATCAACGATTAAAAGCCATTGCTCAAGCCATTCAGATGTTCGGATGGAGAAGAGTTGTGATCTCACTAAGAAATGAGAGCCTTGAAGGAACAGACCTTGTTACTGTGGGCCTCACCCGAGAAGAAAACAAACTTCTGAGACAAAGAAAAGCGCCTGGCCATGTTTGGCGAGAAAGACTTGGACCAGACTTTGCCCGATTCAAAATTGGCGAGTTCTACTATTTGCCTTGGATTGATCCATGGATAAGAGAGAATGTTCATGGCGTTTCACGTGACGCACCACTTGATGAAGCAACAACCTACGCGGGCGTTCCCAGCAGACTTTCTGAAAAAGAAATGGTGGATTGGCATCCTCAAGACATGCTTTACGCTCCATTGCGCACACCCGAAGGCAGGATTGTGGGAATACTAGGCATGGACGACCCAATCGACGGACGCAAGCCAGCTAGAGAATCACTTGCTCCATTGGAGCTTTTCTTGCATCAGGCAGCAATAGTGATTGAAAACGCTCAGCTCATAGAGGGATTGCGAGAGGCTCAAGAAATGCTTGAACAGAAAGTTGAGGAGAGGACAAGAGAACTCAGAGAATCTCAAGAACAGCTTCTCAAGGCTCAGAGGCTAGCAGTCATAGGCGAACTAGCAGGTATGGTCGGTCACGATCTTAGAAATCCGCTGACAAGCATTGCTGGCGCAACATACTACATAAAGAAGCAGTTGAAACCAGAGAATGCTGGAAGAATCATAGAGATGCTTGAACTCGTCGAGAAAAACATCTCCTACTCCAATAAGATCATAAACGATCTTCTAGATTACTCTAGAGAAATCAAACTGGATCTGACCGAACATGATCCTAGATCAATCGTGAAAGAGGCTTTATTGCTTGTCGAGATTCCAAAACATGTCCGACTAAAGGACCTGACGAAAAGCAAGCCTAAACTGAAAGTTGATCTTGAGAAACTCACGAGAGCAATCGTCAACATAATCAAGAACGCAGTGGACGCCATGCCAAGAAGCGGAACCCTCACGATTCAGAGCAAAGAGCTAGAAAATTCAATAGAATTTACTTTTTCAGACACGGGACTGGGCATGTCAAAAGAGACCTTGCAGAAACTTTGGACCCCCTTGTTTACAACGAAGGCAAAGGGAATGGGCTTTGGGCTTCCTATTTGCAAGCGAATCATAGAAGCACATAGCGGTATGATTTGCGCAAGAAGCACGAACAGAAAGGGCACTATATTTACAGTCATTCTTCCATTTGAACCGAGAAAACAAGAAGGAGGTGAAACGATATGGGTGAAAATGCCAGAATCCTCATTGTTGACGACGACGAAAACATAAGAAAAGTGCTGGTGGCAATACTTGAAGATGAAGGCTATGCCGTGGAATCTGTGGGCACTGCAAGGAAGGCAATAGAGGCCACAAAGAGAAAATTCTATAATGTAGCGCTAATTGACATACGGCTTCCGGACATGGATGGAACTGATCTTCTGTTGCGGATAAGAGATACCGTTCCGAGAATTCGGAAGATAATCATAACCGGGTATCCGACGTTGCAGAATGCTATCGATGCTGTGAATAGGCGGGCTGATGCGTATATTATGAAGCCTTTTGATGTTGAAAAAGTCCTAAGAACGATCAAGGAACAGCTGCAGAAACAAGAAGAGGAGAAGAGATACAACCAAGAAAAAGTTGCCGAGTTCATCGAAACCAGAGTGCATGAGCTGGAGCCAGTAAAAGAAATCACACGCCACGAAAACACTTAACTCTCAACATTTTTAAATCTCAAAACTATTTTCAATTCATTCTATATCTTTTGGATGATTTTCCATTCTATTCCCGTATGTTCAATTTCAGGAGCACAAACAAGCTTCTCGGCATGTTTGCTTTTCAAAATTCTTTCGCATAAATCTCCAGTGGTGACCTGTTTTAAAGCCGATTTTCTGGAGAAGACCAATCGAAGCGACGTTTTGCTCTGATGTGTATAAGGCAACTGAATCCATTCCTCTTTCAAACAGAAAATTCATTGCGAGAACTGTAAGGGCCGAAGCCAAGTTCTTGCCGCGGTATTCTGAGATGGTTGATGCAGGACCAAGATAGCCTCTTCTCGCATTGAAAGATTTGTTAAACCACGCATCTGGTTTGGCAACAACGACTGAGACAATTTTGCTGTTGGCTTCGGCAACCTGCACCCAATCCTCTGAAAAGGGTGGACTTTCGTTCTTCCATTTATCCAAGTCACCTATCTTGAGACGTTCTGTACAGAATCCAACGTTCACTGATTCTACAAGCTCTTTCTCTTCATCACGCTTTAGACTGCGCAGAACTATGCCATCTGGAATTGGCACAAGAGGTTTGATGGAGTTGAGAACTGCGGTCATGTGGTATAATCCGCCTTCGAGCCTGTAGCCATAGTGCATCCAATTGGTTATCTTTGTGGAGCCCGCATCAACAGCTGTAAAAGCTGTGCCTCTTTTTACGAATTTTTCAACCTCTTTAAGTAGCGTTTCTTCAGCAAGTTTGCGGTTTCGCTGTTCTGGCGTGATTAGCCATTGAATTTCTTCACCCCAGTAACCATCATCGTATGCTGCTGAGCCACAGATGTGGCCATTTTCTTCAGCTATGAGGATTTTAAGTTTGCCTCCTTGGATCCATAATCCGAGCCTATCTTCGTCATAGGGGTGAAACTCGTACGATCCTTTTCCATCTTCGTTGATCAGTTTGACGACGTTCGGTAGATCATTGTGGGTAAATTCGCGGATTGTGATAGGCATTTTGTTTCTTCAGTGCAGTCGTTGATAGCGATAATAAAGGTTTAGTCTTTTTCTGTTAGTACGCTGTGTGTATGTATGACGGAAGTTTTGGAAAGAGAATGTCTATTAGGTGTCTGTGACTTGGTCGGACGAGGAAGTCTGGATAAATCTTCTGCAGTTCTTCTCTGCTTCGATATCCTAGCAGCAACTGTGTGAAAACGAATGGATTAAATCTTATTGTTCTGTCTTCGCAGTTTTTGAGGCCTTCAATGTCTTTGATTGTTCCGTTCTCAAGCGTGACTTGCACGGTGTAGCGGTAGAAGTTGAAGTTCAGTTTCTCAGTCAGGTGACGATACGTTGACATGGCAAGACGTTTCTCGAACAGTGTCTTCAGTTTCTGAAAAAGGCTTGTATAGTCTGTAACACGAATCTGCCATGCATAAGGAGGGGCACTTTCTCCGCCTGCAGCGATCATGTGTTCAGTGAAAGGTTCATGGTAGCTTATGGTTGCAACAAGTGTTTCAAGTCCACGCTGCTTGCCCATGTCTTTGAGGAATTTCAAGATGGACTGAGCTACATATTGATCCACATCTGTAATCTCTCTCAAAAAGAGCTCCCTATTTTCTGTGTTGACGCTTATTCTGAAGTATGCGATTGGCTTTTCTTTCTCTTCAACGACGTATCCTTCGAACTCGTATTCGGCGACCATTCCCGTTCTTTGAGCCATTTCCCAGATGCCTTTGCTTCGAACAGTATGCACGCAGTATTTCTGCTGGCTTATCGTTAGAATGCGCATAGCGTCTGATATGTCTGTGGTCCTGAACGGGCGAATCACATGATTGACCTTGTAATCTGGGATCTTGCTGATGGCGAGTCTGGTTTCTTCGTCGAGCGGTAACGCATATTCGTATCCGAATTGGCGGTAGAAGAAGGGGATTCCCTCTATTGCGGACAGATCATATCCTTGTTTTAGTACACGCTTATGGTATTCTTCCATTAATCTCCGCTGGAGTCCGTTGCGGCGGTATTCTGGAAGAGTAGCTACGCATCCTAGCTCTGCCGCTTTGAGCGGTATTCCACTTAGACTCCATTCTAAGGGAATCAAGTTGATACCTGCAACAATCCTGTCTTTATGTTTGGCAACAAAGAAGTCTTCCAACGTCATAGTCGGATGGTGGTCAATCCACTTTTTGACTTGCAGGTCAACTCGGCTTTTTTCTCCGAAGACTGTTCTCATCAGTTTGAGATGCTGTTCTATGTCTTCTTCTGTTTCTAAATTCTGAACCGTGAACTCGCTGCTGCTCAAGCTGTCATCCTCTTGACGTTTTCAGTGTATGCACCTACTGATAGACTTTTATGTTTCCGTTGTTATTTTGAAGAATTGTGAAAGCGATGAAATGGGTAACTCGTGAATACGTTCATGTTGACAGGACAGCATGCCCTTGGCTGATAACACGTTTCGTCGACACCAAAGCTGAATTCATCTTCGTACCAACAGAGAAGATCGAAGAAACCGTAAAAAAAGAAAAGGCAATTCCTTATGATGCGCCGGGAGTTGAACTTGGGCATCATGGCAATAAATGCAGCTTTGACGCGATAATCGAGAAATACGAGATAGCTGACCCTGCAGTTCTAGAATTGGCAAAAATCGTTCGCGCAGCTGATACCGACAGAAGTGATTTGGCCGCAGAAGCTGGGGGCTTAGACGCTGTTATGACTGGCATTTCAATCGTCGCGAAGAATGATCACGAAGCGATCGATAAGGCAA
>CAZHWL010000006.1:15748-21112 GCA_964536035.1 uncultured Candidatus Bathyarchaeia archaeon
ATGACTGGCATTTCAATCGTCGCGAAGAATGATCACGAAGCGATCGATAAGGCAAGGCCGGTTTATGATGCTTTGTATGATTTCTGCAGACTGCGACTAGTCCGTGAAGAATTCAAGATCGATCTTGAAAAGATGGATCGCAGACAGCGAAGAGAATTTCTTAGAAAGAAACTAGTGAAATAGATCGACGTTCCCAAATCGCAGGCTGAGCCAATTGGTATCATTCCCAAGAAATGCTGGAAGCAAAACTTTCTGGATACTGTGCGTTATGGGTGCATTTGCTATTCTAAGCTCAACTATGTCGAAAAATCCTGTTTTGAAACCTTTTGCGTCCTATCTGGGAGCACCGACGGAATGGACTGGTTTCATTGCCTCTGCGTCAACAATACCTGGGATATTGGTTAGCTTGCCTGCTGCTTCTCTGTCCGACATCTTCGGGAGGAGACGATTTCTACTGGTGGCAGGTTTTGTTTTCGCTTCAGCGCCTTTTCTGTATCTTGGCGTGACTGCTTGGTGGCAACTGATTTTCGTCCGTTTTTATCACGGCTTTGCTACGGCCATTTTTATGCCTGTGGCTGAAGCTTTCGTCGCCGAACTTTACCCGACGAAACGCGGAGAACGTATATCTCTTTTTTCATCAGCCACTTATGTTGGACGGGTTGCGGCACCAGTATTGGGTGGAACCATTCTATTCATCACAAACAGTGGCTTTCATGTTCTGTATCTGGCTGTGGCTACAGCAGGAGTCTCGGCACTTGTTACAGGTTTTCTTTTTTTGGCTAAAGAGAAAACTCAAGTTGCGACAACCTTGAAAGTTACTGAAGAAAACGTTCTAAGAAAAGCGCTAAACGGCTGGAAAGCTGTTGTTACGGAGTCTGGCGTTTTAGTCGGGTGTCTTGTTCAAGCATCTCAGTACTATGCTTTTGGTGTGGTCGAATTTTATCTATCGAGCTACTTGAAGGAATCGGTGCAGTTCGATTGGCTCTTGACAGGGATCATTTTGGGGAGTCTGACGGCTCTTCCGGTATTTGTTAAGCCCTACATAGGCAGAGTATCAGACAGAACTGGAAGACGCACGCCAATAGCGCTGGGATGCGTAGTCTCGGGTCTTCCTCTGATCCTGATTCCGTTTGTGTCTGATTTTTGGATTCTTCTTGTGCTTGCTCTAGTGTATGGTATTGGTTTTGCGGCTGTCACAGCCGTTACTCCTGCTTTGGTAAGTGAGCTTGCGCCTCCAGAGATTACAGGAGCTTCAATGGGATTCTTGGACATGATGATGGACGTTGGACAGACGCTTGGGCCAATAATAAGCGGTTTCATACTTGCGTCTGTTTTTGGTTATGCTGGAGTTTTTCTGTCACTTGCTGCGATTTTGTTGTTCTGTTGCCTTGCTTTTGCGTTGCTTCACATAGAGACTCGACGTTAGATTTGCAGAGCAACAGGATAATGAAAACTGTAGAAACTTTTTGAGCGTTTTTTTTATCAGTCATCACGAAAATTTTAAACAGGTTTTACATGTCTATGAATTGAAGCGCTTTTCCCCAGAAAGCCTCATTTTGTGATGTTGCGTTTACGCTGATTATGTGTACGTTGCTCATGTTTCTCGTATGGGTTTTCTGTGGTATTTCAACATTGTTGTGAAAAGACCTTAAATAAGAAAACACTAGATACAGCGTCCGCTTTCAATAGCAAGCACTATGGGATTGTGAAGCGTTGTTATGAAATGTCCATACTGTGGATCTGATAATCTCAAAACCCTTGAAACGAGGGATTCGCCGGACAATACTGTTAGACGGCGAAAGGAATGCGTAGAATGCGGAAAACGCCTCACAAGTTACGAGTACATTGAAACCGTGGAGCTCATGGTGAAGAAGAAGGACGGCAGATCCGAGCGGTTTGATTTGAACAAGATAGTTCGAGGCCTCCAGAAAGCCTGCGAGAAAAGGCCTGTCACGATGGATCAGATTCACGAGTTGGCCGAGCAGGTTAGGCAGGATCTGATGCTTCTCGGCAGAGAGGAGATCAGTTCCGGAGAGATTGGAGATCTTGTTATGAAGTACTTGAAGAGACTTGACCGAGTGGCTTACATCAGGTTCGCGTCGGTCTACAAGCAGTTTGAGGAACCTGAGGATTTCAAGAAATTGTTGAATGAGGTTAAAACATGAAGTTTGTAAGAAAACGAGATGGTAGACTAGAATCGTTTGATCAGGAACGTATAACAAACGCAGTTTGGAAAGCTGCAAAGGCTGTTGGTGGAACAGATTTTCAGCCAGCCCGCTTGCTGAGCGATCAAGTTGTAGGCGAACTTCAGAGGCGTTTCGGTGAGGATGGCTGTCCGACGGTCGAGGAGATTCAGGACATTGTTGAAAAGATGCTTATTGAAAATGGGCACGCGCGAACCGCCAAGGCGTACATTGTTTACCGAAAGCAGCATCAAGACATGCGTGAGCTAGCCGCGTTGCTAAGCTCAGCGGACATGGTTGATCAGTATCTGGATATTGAGGATTGGAGAGTTAAGGAAAACTCGAACATGAGTTACTCGCTTCAAGGCTTGAATAATTATCTGTCTTCGACGGTGATTGCGAAGTACTGGATTACAAGGATTTATCCGCCTCACATTGCCGACGCGCACTTTGCAGGCGATATGCACATTCACGACTTGGGCGTGCTGGGACCATATTGCGTTGGTTGGGATGTGAGAGACCTGCTTATTTCTGGATTTGGCGGTGTCTCTGGAAAGATTGAAAGCAAACCCGCCAAACACTTTAGAACCGCGCTTGGACACGTAGTGAATTTCTTCTACACGCTACAGGGTGAGGCTGCTGGGGCTCAAGCTTTCAGCAATTTCGACACGTATCTGTCTCCCTTCATCAAATATGATCACTTGGGACAGAAAGACGTGGAGCAGGCCCTTCAGGAATTCTTCTTCAACATGAACGTTCCCACACGTGTGGGCTTCCAGACGCCCTTCACGAATTTGACTCTGGACTTGACTGTGCCTGACTTCATGAAGGACGAGCCAGCCGTAATCGGCGGACAGACAGTCGGCGACTCTTTCGGCGACATGCAAGAAGAACTCAACATGTTTAACGCAGCTTACGCTGACGTCATGAACAGAGGTGACTCGAAGGGCAGGGTTTTCACTTTTCCAATTCCCACATACAATGTGACAAAGGATTTTGATTGGGAATCAGAGAACGCTCGAAAAATCTTCGAGATGACAGCCAAGTACGGCGTGCCCTATTTCAGCAACTTCATCAACAGCGACATGAAACCCGAAGACGTCAGAAGCATGTGCTGCCGGTTGAGAATTGATAACAGAGAGCTTGCCAAGCGCGGCGGGGGCTTCTTCGGAGCTAACCCGCTTACAGGCTCAATTGGCGTTGTGACGCTGAATCTTCCAAGGATTGGGTACCTTTCGAAGGATGAGGATGAGTTTTTTGAGCGTTTGGAGAAGCTGATGGATATTGCGAAGGACAGCTTGGAAATCAAACGAAAAGTTTTGGAAAGCTTTACGGAACACGGTCTGTACCCCTATTCTCGCAGGTACCTGCGGAACGTTAAGGAGAAGTATGGCAAATACTGGAAGAATCACTTCGCCACAATAGGCTTAGTTGGCATGAACGAGGCTATACTAAATCTACTTGGTTGCAGCATCGCTACGTCTGAAGGCACAGATTTCGCGGTTAAAACTTTGAACTTTATGCGCAGAAAACTTTCAGACTTTCAGATGCAGACTGAGAACATTTACAACCTTGAAGCCACGCCCGCTGAGGGCACGTCTTACCGGCTTGCACGCATCGACAAGAAGCGATATCGGGACATTATTGCGGCTAACGCGAAGCACGTAACGAATGGCGCTGAACCTTTCTACACGAACAGTTCGCAGCTGCCAGTGGATTACGAGGGCGACTTGTTTGAGGCTTTGGAGCATCAAGAGAAAGTCCAGACAATGTACACTGGCGGAACCGTGTTCCACATTTTCTTAGGCGAACGAGTTCACTCATGGAAAGCTGCTGCTGACCTCATACGCCGAGTGGCTTGGAACTCGCATCTGCCCTATTTCACTTTGACGCCTACGTTCAGCATATGCCAGAACCACGGATACATAAGTGGCGAACACAAGCAATGCCCACAATGTGGCTCAGTATGTGAAGTCTACTCCAGAGTTGTTGGCTACCTGAGGCCAGTGGACCAGTGGAACGACGGCAAACAAGCCGAGTTTGCCATCCGCAAAACTTTTGACAAATCAACTGTAGCTTCCGTCGCAATGCCGATTGCTGCGTGACCAACACATGAAGTTCAGCGGACTGCAGAAAACAAGCCTCGTAGACTTCCCGAACCGCGTGGCTTCAGTGCTCTTCACGCCAGGCTGCAACCTCCGCTGCCCATATTGCCATAATTGGCGAATAGTCGTGGACCCAAAACCGCCATTTCTGAACGAAGAAAACGCGCTAAGCATGTTGGAAACACGCAAAAAATATGTAGACGCGGTAGTCATCACGGGCGGAGAACCTACGTTGCACAAGGAGCTGCCGAAATTTCTGAAAAAGCTCAAGGAGAAAGGCTTCGCGGTAAAGCTTGACACTAATGGGTTCTTTCCGCAAGTGCTGGAAGAGTGTCTGCCATATGTGGACTATGTGGCGGTAGATGTGAAAACCGCCCTAGAGAAGTATGGAAGATTGGGTGCAAGAAGTACTGCTGATTTTCTGCAGACCCTTGAGATGCTTAAAACGGGAAAAGTCGAATACGAGTTCAGAACAACGGTTGTGCCGGGTTTTGTGGATATTGAAGACATAACAAGAATAGGTGAACTCGTAAAAGGCGCAAAAATTTTAGCTATCCAGCAGTTTGTGCCAGGGGACACTTTGGACAGAAACTCGACGATCAAACCTTACACTTCGGAAATTCTGGTAAAGTTTGCTGAATCCATGCGAAACTACGCTGAAAGCATGGTGCTTCGCATTTAGGAATTTGAACATGATTCTGCGAGTCCTAGCCATTAATGCATTTCTGGAGTTGTGTTAGCGCCGTTTTCCACTGTTCATCGAACCATTGTCTCGCTTGTTCCCAGTCGTTTGTGTCTCGCCAGCCCGTGTGCAACAAATGAACCTCACAGCCTTCTTCACATGGGATAAAGAATGCAATCACACAAGTCAGAGGCTTCGCAGCATTCATAAAATGCTTGAACCGAACAGGTCCCTTCCACTCGAAGCAAACAAACTTGCTCTCATTAATAGCCAGCACCTTGCAGCCAATCGTGCTGTCATTTTCCCTATTCTTTGGATTCCAAAACAGCTCATACTTGCCTCCTACTCTAGGCTCCACGTCAGCCTTCTCCGTAAGCCATTTCTGGAGACACTC